>NZ_JBXWOP010000006.1:0-218203 GCF_059610965.1 Ruegeria sp. CDSB136 | reverse complement strand
GTCCAACTGCCGCTTAAGGTCTTCGGAGATCATCACACCACCGGGTGGCGCTTCGGTTTGCAGGCGGGCGGTGATATTTATACCGGCGCCATAAATGTCGGCCTCGTCTTGAACGATCTCACCGAGATGCGCTGCCATCCTCAGCCTGATTTTCTTATGGTCGACCAATCCCAATTGCACAAATTGAGCGGTTTCGATTGCCGCTGATACTGAAGGAAAGGCAATAATCCATCCATCGCCCATACGCTTCAGTATTTCGCCGCCTCTTTGTACGGCCTCTGGTTCCAGTAGTTTATCCCGAAGTTCGTGGACCAGCTCGATTGCGAGCGACTGATCCGCCTCCATTGCGGACGTATAGCCGACCAGGTCAGCCATCAAGATTACGGCCAGGCGAGCTCTCATAAAGCAAGGTTAAGACAACGCTCAGGTATTGTCATCTTTTGAAACGGGTGAAGCGGCCTCTGGGCACCATCAAAGCAATGCAACGAATGGCGGCTTCGTCCGCAAAGTAGACGTTCAAGCAAGTTGCAGCGAAAGACGGCTCAGAGCCCAAAGCGAACATGGTTGTTTCGCGGAAGTTGTGTTTTAGGTTGTCCACTTAGTAGCGATAGTGGCACCTAATGCATAAATCGGGTTCAATCCAACTGGAGGCTGGCAATATCAAAGAAGGCGTCTAAATTCCCGCTCTGAGGCCTCTTACATTACATCTATCCGTTGCTTGCAAATTCGTCTTCCGGCTCTTCATCCGGGGTTTGATTTGCTCCCTCCGCTTCTCCATCAACATCATCGTCCTCCTGGCCGTCGGCATAAAGGCTTCCGTCGTCCGAAGTGCCAAGCGTGGCTTTTACCGATTCTTCATCGGGATTGGAGGCGCGGACGGCTCCAAGGACGCGGTCTTGCTGTTCCTCCGCGATGATTGTGTCGTCAGAAAAGTCGCCTTTGTAGTGCCCCAACAGGCTGGCTTCCGCGTCATGCACCGCCTCCGCAGCCGCCAACTGATCGTCGGTCGGCTGCCCTATCTTATTTCCGTCTTCATCTGTTGTTACGTCGTGCGCATTTTTCACCGCTTGTGCGGTTTCCAAGTCTTCGGGCGCAATCGTACCGGGGGTGGCCGCCTCATCGGCAAGAACCTGTTCAGCTTCCTCCAGCGTCATCGGAGCCGTGTCCAAATAGTCATACGCCGCAGCAATTTCCTTCACTTCTTCAGGGCTCAAGTCGTAATCTTCACCCATGACATGATTGAAATTTGCGTCGGCTACGGCGAGGCCAGCGGCCAGGCTCACCGGCCCTGTACCTTTCGCATACTGTCCGTTCGCGATATGCGCGAGTTTTGCATTTACACTGGAGTTAATGGCACCATTCAATTTGCCGAGGTTACGCGGGGCAAGCGTGCCATCATCAAGGAGTTTTGCTTTTCTGCTTGGTGGTCTCGGGGATTGCGCGACACTCGCATTACTTGTTCGTGTTGTGGTGGTCCGTGCCTTGTTCCCTTTGAATAGACCTTTGACACCGTTTTGCTTCAGGTTACGGCCCAAGGCCTGAAAGTCTTCCTTCACAGCCCGACCCAAACGACTGCCGCTCTTTGATTTATGACTTTTGCTGGCAGACTTCGTTCTTGTCCCGTTTAGCGTTTTGTCGGAACCCCATCCCTTTTTGGCACCTTTTTCACCGCTGTTGCCGCCCTTTCCGCCACCGTTGCCACCTCCATTATCCCCTTTTCCGCCGCCGTTGCCCCCACCTTTTCCGTTACCATTTTTTGCATATGCGTAATCGGTGGCGAAAACGGTCACGATTGGCGCGACTACAAATGCAGACAGCACGAGTGCGGAGACACTCACTTTAAGGAAGTTCAACACGTAAGAAATCCTTTTTACTTAGCGAAATACAGATTAGCGGCGACGTGCAAATGCCACACTTAAGAGTGTTGTCAAAACGGGGCCAGAATGTGGCAACGATCCGACATTTCGGAGTGGATATTTTTAATTTAACATTAACAGCTTAGCCGTTACTCCCAAAAGAATCACTGGGGAAGCATTAATACTGTTGACAATAGTAATTGGCTTGGAGTTTTTGTCTCCAAAAGCGGTCAAAAAAAACGCCAAAACTGAAATAATTTGAGCGTTAATCTTCGGTTAATGTGGGGTTTGAAAGAGATTAGTCAGTTTTTCACGAGTTGACTATGATTAAGCAAAGCAAAAGGGATCTATTCCCACCTTTAAGTTACACCAAGGTCGAAACTTTTAGCCCACACAAAAATGGCGCCCTAAAATCTTCGATAAGGAAGGCTATGATTGCTTTTCCCGTATTGCTGTATTTTCTTCTTTTGGCCTTTTTTCTAAATAGAGCGTCCGCCGCAAGCTATGTATCGATCCTGTAGTGGAAGAAGGCTTTTGCCCTGAGATGGGCGATGAGGGTCCGCGCTTTTAGGTCCGACAGCGAAAGATAACTCTGTTCGTCAGCTCCGCCTGCTGAGCAATCCTTCAATTGATTCCGGAGCTCTGCGCCGCAGCAAACGGCAGCTTGGTCCGCATAGTAGTCGTTCAGCGGATTTTTGCGAATGTCCGCTGCCGTTCAATGCAGAACTTCAGGCGAAAATTCTCGGAATGACCACCGATAATGACCGCTATCCGTTCCTGAGCCGTCATCTGACTGAAAGACTCAGATGACCGCTTCGAGCCCAAAGCGGTATTTCAATGACGGTCAAGTGTAGGTGCCGAACTCGCCAGCATACCCTTCTAGGCGGCGATATTAGGTGCTCGTTTTCCTCCACCCCGCTTTTTGGAGACCCTCTATGACGTGGTTCGCGTCATCTAAGTTACGGAATACGCTGGGAAGAATGTCGATCTCCATATTGATTCGGCCAGGGTCAATGCGTTCCGCGTCATTAATCGCTTCCCGCGCCTCGTCCAGTAGCTCCAAATGACCCAATGCAGATGCTAACACGATATGGGCAAAGGCGTGTTCCACACGTCTGCCGATTGACTCGCGTGCATATTGAACAGCCAAATGGTGATCTTTCGCGGTCAAATAAGAGCGCGCAATCATGTTAATGTAGAAGTGGGCGTTGGGATCATAGGGGTTTAGTTGCAGGGCCCTCTGTATACTGAGAATGCCATCATTGGGAGATCCTGCGAACGAAAGCGCATTACCAAGGATGGCGTGTGCCAGTGCGTTGCTGGGGTTCAAGGTCACTGCGCGTCTGCAGCAGGTCAGGCATCTCTCATGCTCTCCTTGGCGCAAGTAGACGGTTCCCAACACAGCATGAGCGTATGAATCGGTATCGTCTAGTTCAATTGCTTTGGAGGCGGCCGAGATCGCTTTTGACAAAACTTCTTCTCGGTTTGCCGCCTGCCAGATGGCGACTTCTGCGTGATAGCTAAATGCAAGCGACGCATAAGCTGAGCCAAACTTCGGGTCTGCTAAGATTGCTTTGCGAAAAAACTGACGGGCGGTAGCGTTTGCCTCCCTAGTTGTTTTGTAGAAATAGGACATACCACGCTGATGCAGATCCCAAGCACCGGCAACATTGGCTTGGTATGAGAGACGCCTTCGTTCTGCCTTCTCGAGTTCGGGGACAATACACGCTGCGATCTTCTCGGTTATCTCGTCTTGTAGCTCAAAAACGTCGATTAAGTTGCCGTCAATATTCTCCGCCCAGACATGATGCTCGCTGGCTGTGTCGATCAGCTTCGCCGAAACCCGCACACGATTGTCAGCCTTTCTGACACTGCCCTGCAAGACATAACGAGCTCCAAGAGAGACCGCCACATTTTGGATGTCGATCGGTTTACCCTTGAACGCGAACGAGGAGTCACGCGCGATTACAGGGAACGAACGCCAATAAGAGAGTGCCGTAATGATGTCATCGGTCAACCCGTCAGCAAAGTATTCCTGATCTGGGTCCCCAGTTAGATTAATCAGCGGAAGCACGGCGAGGGTGGGTCGTGTAAACAAGTCCAGGGTGCTTACCTGTAGATCGGATGCTGTGTTTGACGCGAGTCGAAATACCCGAATTGGTTCACCTATGTTTTTTAGATGATGATAGCCGAGATCTTCGAATGTCAGGTCTACTTTGTTCTTCAAATGACGATGGGCCTCACCAGAAAAAGTTACACCGCCAGGATCGGATAGCGCTTCCAATCGGGCGGCGATATTTACTCCTTCGCCGAACACGTCGTCACCGTCGACAATGATGTCGCCGACGTTGATACCCATTCTGAATTGCACCTGTCTGACTCGGTCAGGGCTGATGGATATCCGAAGTTCTTCCTGGATTTCCCATGCACACTGTGCTGCATCGACTACGCTTTGAAACTCCACGAGCAAACCGTCGCCCATCTCCTTAACGACCCGTCCGCCGCGCGCAGAAATCTTTGGGAAAAGAGTATCGCGAAGTGTAGCCTTGAGACTTCTAAGCGTACCGACTTCGTCGCGTTCCATAAGGCGACTGAAGCCGACAACATCTGCAGCGAGTATGGCCGCAAGGCGTCTATGAGTCCCTTTGCCAAGCATACTTCACTATAACTTAGAGTATGTGACCTCGAGCAAACCATTTGATCGACGCAAGAATTACAGCGGTGCCTGAATTGAAATCGGCACCCTAAATTTGTGTCGATTCAGTCCGCACAGCGGTCATTCAGGCGGAGCGCGGCGAAAGACGGCTCAGAGCCGAAATGGTCATCAGTTTGGAAGACACGCTTGAGGGCGCAGCAAATGACTGACTTTAGCCTGCGACCATCTCTACCCAATATGCGATAATTGCACTGTCACAACCACAATAGGGGCACGTGACTGAAAAGGAAAAAGACCGGCGCAAATGCGCCGGTCAGTCCAACAGGGAGAATGCAGAGTTGACCTCTGCATTGTGAAGTCACCACATAGGTTTGGCGTTAGTTGGACCTCTTTGTGGATTATTGTGCGTTTGTGGCTTCTTTGCCGACACAACAAAATACTGAACTTCAGACGATGGCTGCTCCGTCCGCGACTCGGACATAGCCCTATTTTTGGCCGCCGTCCGCCCCCGCGCGAAGCGGTCGTTCATGGTCGGGGTTTCGAAAGTTTTCCGCTGAACGTCGGCAATACGCTTATAACCAGTCACCTGAACAAAAGACCTGAATGACCGGGTCGAGCCCAAACTGGACCTTGCTTCTTGGCGCAGCATCCTCCGCAGTGGGCGGGAAGTAGTCATTCGCTGCGCTCGAGGCCAAGGTCTGATTTGCTGCGAAATGCCGACAATCGTCGCGGCCTAAAAGAAGTTCTCTAAGCACTAATACAATCGATGCTTAGCATTTCAAGCTGTATGCGAAACGGCGCCTCCACAAACGGTCACAGCAATGCGCACATTTGCTAATTGGTTTTCCTCAATCGAAAACAGGTCCTGTTCGAGAATGGCAATGTCGGCCAGATATCCCGACTTCAGACGGCCCTTTTGATTCTCGTTGAACTCCAGCCACGCATTGTCATGCGAATAAGCGGAAAGCGTGGCCATAAGGCTTTGACGGTTGTCCTGCCAGGGCGATGGCAGCTCATTGCAGTTTACCGCTCCGGCAATCGTCATCATTGTGTCGACGGGAACGACTGGCCAATCCGTCGAGAAACAAATCTTGGCGCCACTCTCGCGTATTTTGTTCCACGCGAACGCAAAAGGGATTTGCTCGGTTGTCAGAATATCTCCGGCCGAATAGGGAGAAAACAATCCTCCAGCGGGTGAATGCAATGGTTGAAGAGAGGCAACGACATCGAGGGCTGCCAGACGGGGCAGATCCAAGGGGTCTATCACCTCGATATGCTCGATCCGGTGTCTGGAATCCCGTGCGCCGTTGGCACTGCGCGCAGCCTCGTAACCGTCCAGCGTGCGCCGAACGGCACCGTCGCCAATTGCGTGCGTGCTGAGTTGCAAACCCATTGCATCAGCGCGAATGCAGGCTTCGTTAAAGTGTTCGGCACTGAATACAGCATCGCCGAGGCTTTCCGGCTTGCCCGGATACGGCGCGAGCATCAGTGCTGTGTAGCTGTCCAGCACGCCATCCATGAACATCTTTACGCGCCCTGACCAAACCATATCCGACGCAAAGCGACGGCGCATTTCATCGGCCTCTTCCAACCGATCCAGAGGGTCGGTGTTCTTAAGGTGCATGGGCACCTGAACACGGATCGGAAGTCGCCCCTCGGCCTCAAGTTCACTTAGCAGCTCAAGTTGATAGAAGTTGCCGTCCATATTGTGCAACCCCGTGATCCCGTGGGATGCGCAGTGCTTCAGGCCACGCAGTATGACTTCCTTGTCAAAGGCGCGTTCCTCTGGTGTTGCGGGTGGCACGGGGTCCGCTCCTGTAACATACCCCAGAAGATCGCGCCCTCCCAGTTGCGACAGGCGCAGGACAGGGCCAAAAGCACCGGTTTCGTTCAGTTGACCTTGTGCGGTACCATCCCCAGCCATCACGATTTCCGAACCGGGGGGAACGCCGCCGCCGTGAAGAATGCCCGCCTTTTCCAAGGCAATTGTGTTTGCCCAGACGGTGTGGTGGTCGGCCGACATTAACGCAACCGGGCGCTCGGACAGGATGCGATCCAGATCTTGCCGTGTCGTTGTGACGCCGGGGCCAAGAATTTCGTAGTCGGCGGCGACCCCCATAAGCAAAGGTTCGTCGGGGTGCTCGGCCGCAAAGGCTCGCAATGCGTTTGTCAGAGCATCCGCGCCTGTCGTTTCGCGCAGGTCCAACATGCCCAACTCGGCCGCTCCACCGAAAAGGTGGACATGGCTATCAATAAAGCCAGGCATGACGGTGCCGCCCGCAGCGTCGATGATTTTGGTTCCATTCCCAGCCAGAGTACGGATGTCGTCGGTGTTTCCAACAGCCACAATTATGCCGCCCTGAATTGCCAGGGCCGAAGCCTTCGACGTGGCGTCGTCAAAGGTCAGGAGAGAACCGTTGAGGATGATCAGATCAGGTGTTGGCGACATGCGGCCTCTTGTGTCAGTGATGGTTTGAACTACTCAAGCGCGCGAATGATTGCCTCGCAGGCACGCACGGCATCGTGGCTAAAGGACTGGATCAGATAGTCGGGCCAGCTGGAAAGCTTGACGATAACCACGTCCGCGGTCAGGTCAATGAAGATCAGTTGACCAAAAACTCCGCGCGCCATGAACACGCCGCGCCTCGGGTCGTGAACCCACCAAAACCTTCGGTATGCCCCTTGAGGGGACAGCACGTCATACGGGTCACCGTGCTTTGAAGGGTCCGCTCCCGAACAAATCCCAGAAACCCAGCTTTCCGGCACTACTTGCTGGTCACCGACCTTGCCACCATCAGCCATCATGCGGCCAAAGCGGGCATAGTCCCGAAGAGTTGCGTTGAACCCGCCGTCAGCGAGTGCTGTCTTGGCGTCGTCTACAGTGAAAAAGCCCGAATGCACGCAGCCAATCTTTTGCCAGATCCGGCTGGACAAGAGCGAAGCAAGGTCTTCGCCGCTCACACGTTCCAAGGCCCAGGCGATGACATCCGTCTCAATCGAGCGGTAAGAAAACGCCTGCCCATGGGGTCTTTCCCGGGGCAAAGTTAGAATAACATCCCGAATGGTAGGTTTGATTTCTCCCTTGCGAACCGGGCGCCAGCCCGACGCCACATCTACGCGTGTCATGTCACTATCCGGAAAGCCATAATCCTCGGTAAAGCGCACGCCGGATTGCATATCGAGCGCCTGATCTACAGTGCATCCGGCATAGCCGGTCCCAGCAAGTTCCGGTACGATATTGTCAAGCGGCTCCGAGAGGTCCAGCTTGCCTTCACCGTGAAGCACACCGGCCAGAGAGCCGATCAGGGATTTGGAGACAGATTGCCCCAAATGTGCGGTGTCCGGAGTAAAGTCGTTGGCATACATCTCGGTTAAAAGCCGGTTGCCTTTCAACACTAGGAAGCCATCCGTGTAGCTCTCAGTCAGCCAGTTCCCGACCGATAGTTGGCGGTCGTCAAAGGTCTGAAACTCCGTATCCAGCAGGTCACGGGGCGCCTGTATCAGTTCTCGGGCATTCGGGCCCGGACGAACATCGACCGTGGGAAACAGACTACGCATGTTCTGGAAGGTCCAGCGGTTGAATGGGGCGAGGTCCCAGTTCTCGAGAGACGGGCGTTTCTCAGGCGGGGGCGGGAAACCCTGCATGATGCCGATCTCACGCGCTGTTTTGGGCCTGGGGCCGGATTTGCTGTTTTGCATTTTCCATGCTCCCGCAAGGCGACCCAAACAGGGGCCGCAGTCAGGTTAATAAAACTTTGGAAGGGGTCGGCCCGACCAGAGATGGGCCGACCACAGGTGACTTTTAAGCTTATTGCTTAAGGCGGGTCCAAACCTGGTTGTACAGGTCCACAACGTCTTGGTCGCAAGGCTTCACAAAGTCGGGTACCGGTGCCCCTGCAGGCATCACGATTTCAGGCGCGTCGAGCATCTCGGCATCCATGAATGCCTCGGAACCTTTGATCCCGTTGGCATAACGCGCAAAGTTCGAGGTCATTGCAGCGTTTTCCGGGTCCATCATGAAGTTCACGAAGAGCTTTGCGTTTTGCATGTTGGGTGCGTCGGCAAGAATCGCGACGTTATCCATCCATCCGGTGAACCCCTCCTTTGGATAGGCGTACTGCAAGGTCGGGCGATCCGCCCGGGCGCGCATGGCCGCGCCGTTCCAGCTTTGCGACAGGTCCACATCTTTCGACGTCAGCTTTTCGATCACCGCATAATCCATGGTGCGCCAGTCACCCTTGGCATTTTCGAGCAGTGCCATCAGCTCTTTCATCTGATCGGGATTGGAGTTGCAACGCGGATAGCCTAGGTAGCGCAGGCCGGCGTTGATCACATCATTCATGTCATTCAGCATGTTGATACGGCCCTTAAGCTCTTCGGGCGTATCGAAGATCAGGCCAAGCGTGTCTATGTCACCGCTGTAGACCGCGCTGTCGACCGTAAAGCTGGTCGTACCCCACTGATATGGGACCGAATACTTGCGACCCGGATCCCAGTATACATCGACCCAGTTCGGGTCCATGTTATTGAAGTTGTCCATTTCGGAGGCATTGATCTCGGCCAGTAAGCCTTCGCCTACCATAATCGCGATCATGTAGTCGCCAGGAACAACAACATCATAGCCGGTGTTGCCCTCTTTGACCTTGGCCAGCATGGTTTCATTGCTGTCATAGCTGTCCAGCGTGACCTCAATATCGTATTGGGCTTCGAATTTCTCGATCATCTCTGGGTTGGTGTAGTTCCCCCAGTTATAGATGTTCAGTTTGCCTTCGGCATGCGCTCCTGCCGCGCTGAGCGCCAGGGCCGAGATGGCTGCGGCTTTGAGAAGAGTGTATTTCATTTTGTTCTCCGTTGAGATTGATGGCGTCCCGCAGCAGCGCGGGCTTCTTGTTATTTTCGTTTGCGTTGCAGAAAGAAGGTCAGGGCGACCATGGCGATGGTCACTCCGATCAGGATGGTCGAAACGGCGTTGACCTCTGGCGTTACGCCGCGACGGATTTGGCCCAAAATATAGATGGGCAAGGTGGTTTCACCCGGTCCGGCCACCAGAAGCGTGATGATGACGTCGTCAAGAGAGACTACAAAGGCCAGCATCGCCCCCGCCATAACACCGGGCATCAAAAGCGGCAGCGTCACATAGCGGAATGTCTGCCAGGGCGTCGCGTACAAATCAGCGGCGGCGGCTTCGTAAGTCACGGACAAATCTGACAAACGCGCGCGGATCGGCATGTAAGCAAAGGGCACGCAAAAAACTGTGTGCGCGAGGATCAGCCAGCCGATCCCAGTAACACCCGTGAGCTGGCGCAGGATCGAAAAGAAGGCCAGCGTCGCAATCGCCGTGACGATCTCGGGGATCATCAAGGGCTGGTTTATGAGCGCAATAGCCGCAGAACGGCCGCGATAAACATCGCCGCGCGTTGTCGCCAGTGCAGCCATTGTGGCAATGATAGTGGAAAACACGGTCGCGGTGAGAGCGACCTGTACCGAGATCATTGCCGACCGTCGGATGTCATCGTTTTCCAAGGCCGCCGCGTACCAGCGCAAGCTGAACTCGGTCCAGCGCACAACAGAGCGGTTATCGTTGAACGAGAACACGACCAGGACGGCAATCGGTGAGTAGAGGAACAACAGAACCAGCCAGGACATGCCGGTGAACAGGGGTTGCCGGCGTAGTTCGCGCACGTCTGTCGACGGCCGGAAGAGTGACGACAGTTTAGCCATGTCCACTCTCCTTCGAAGCACCTGCCCGCAAGCTGACAAGAAGCGCGATTAACACGACTGCCATCAGGATCAGTGCAGCAGCGGCGCCAAAGGGCCAGTTGCGGCCCGAACCGAACTGCAGGGCAATCAGGTTGCCGATCATCAGTTTCTTGCCACCGCCGAGCAGTTCCGGCGTGATGTAGGCCCCAAGCGCCGGGATCAGCACTAGAACGCAGCCCGCGACAATGCCCGGACGGGTAATCGGTATAATGATGTGGCGGAACACCTGCGTGCGTGTGGCATAGAGATCATGCCCTGCCTCAAGCAGCGAAAAGTCGAACTTCTCCAGCGAGGCATAGATCGGGAGGATCATGAAAGGCAGGTAGCTGTAGACCAGCCCGGCCAGTACCGCGCCGTCGGTGTACAACATCTCGATCGGCTCGCTGATCAGGCCGATGTTCATCAGCGTCAGGTTCACAAAACCCTCGTCCCGTACGATCAGAAGCATCGAGTACGTACGGATCAACAGGTTCGTCCAAAACGGCAGAGTGATGGCGAACAGCCAGAAATTGCGTTGTTCCTGCGAGCGGGCCGCAATGAAGTAAGCAACAGGAAACCCAAGGATCAGGGTTCCAATCATAGTGGCGATGGCAAGACCAAAGGAACGCCCGAAGATCTGAAGATAGGCGCTGTTAAAGGTCAGCGTGTCATCAAAAATATCCCGCTCGAACAGGAACTGCACATAGGCGTCGTAAGAGAACGTCCATTCAACGCCGCCATAGGTCCCGGGTTCAAGGAACGAGTAAACCAGGGCGATAGAGAGAGGGAACAGTCCAAAGATACCGATAATCCCGAGCGCCGGCGCCAGCAGGAATAGCCGCGTTCTGCGTCTTTGACGCGCGCGCTCGGCCTGCGCCGCAAGCAATCTCGACGCGGCGTCCGGCTGCGGGATATGTGCAACGCCGGCCATCAGTCTTCCAGTACATGCAGCATGGAGGTATCAAATTCGAGCCCGACGCGCGATCCGACGGGGCGCGGAGTGGAAACCTGGACGTGAACACTGACACCATCTTCCAGCCGCACAAGCATTTGCGACCCGGCCCCGAAATAGGTGCTGTCCACGACCTCGCCACGCAAGAGCGCTGTTTCGGCACTCTCCTCGACCACACGGATCGTTTCGGGGCGCAGAGCGACATGTACGGGGCCCGGTTCGAGCAAGGTGCTGGCAGTGTGAATCGTGAGTGGTTTGCCTTCGCCAAACCGGATTTTTGCCGCGTCTCCGTCAAAGCCAAGCAACGTAGCGTTTACGATGTTGGTGTCCCCGATAAAATCCGCGACGAACCTGCTTTTCGGGGCTGTGTAAATCTCTTCCGGTGTGCCGACCTGACGTACCGAGCCTGCCGACATCACAGCGATCCGGTCCGACATCGCCAGTGCTTCCCCTTGGTCATGCGTGACAAAAACAAACGTAATGCCTGTCTCATGCTGCAGTCGCTTCAACTCGCTCTGCATTCCTTTGCGAAGTTTCAGGTCCAGAGCAGAAAGGGGTTCGTCCAGCAGCAGAACCTTTGGGCGCGGCGCCAGTGCGCGCGCCAAAGCCACGCGCTGCTGCTGCCCGCCTGACAATTGATCAACCCGGCGCGTTGCAAACTCGCCCAGCTGCACCAGGTCCAGCATCTCAGTGATGGTGCTGTCGATCTCGGCTTTCGGCCTTTTCAGCATCTCAAGGCCAAACCCGACATTGCGGGCCACACTCATGTGCGGAAACAGGGCGTAGTTCTGAAACACCGTGTTCACGGGCCGATTGTTGGGTGCCAGATGGCCAATCGACTCACCGTCCAGCGCTATTTCGCCTTCGCTTGGAAGTTCGAACCCGGCGATCAGCCGCAGTAGTGTCGTCTTGCCACAACCTGACGGGCCCAAAAGCGTGAAAAAGCTTCCTTCGGGAATGGTCAGCGACACGTCCCCCAGAGCCGTCACGGCCGCCTGACCTTCGCCAAAGCGTTTTGTCACATTCTTTACGTCGATCATGGTCTGATCCGGACACCCGCACTTGTTGTTTTGTAGAATCAGCTTAAAGCCGGGAGACTTACCCTGTGAATACCTCCAAAGGGCAGTGTGATTTGTACCCCCAAAGGGGTACGACTAATCGTTTGCCGAATGCAGAAACATTGAAAACAGGGCAGACTGGGAAGATATGCGCAGCTTTCTATAGATGTTCTTGCGATGCACTTTGATCGTCGCCGGGGAAACATCCAGCAAAAGCGCAATGGACCGCGTCGAGTGCCCGCGCAAAAGGAACTGCACGACCTCGATCTCCCGCTGTGTCAAACCTTTGCAAACCTTGTCGATGACCCCGCCGAAATCGACCTCGCTCTCGTCGAGTCGGCCTGACGAGGGGTTGCGATGGAAGTGCTGCTCGCAAAGCGCCGATATGATCGGGTGCAGGTCTGTCAACCGTTCGACATCCCGCCGCGTGAACCGGGTTTTTCCCTCGGAAGGACCGAGAGAAAGAAACAAGGTGCCGCTTGCTATTGCTACGAACACCCCGATCTCGTCCGTCAGAAACAGGGATTTGTAGTAGATCCGAAAGTAGTCGGAATTGGCAAACCTGTCCGGTGTAACGTCTCTTAGTACCATCACTGGTTCGTGGCGTTCACCAATGAAACGAACAACAAACGGGTCCAGCAGCCAGGCGCGATCAAGCCATCGGTCGACAACAACCGAGCGACGTTCCGAACGCACATTGTCATAGACATGTTCGGGCGCTTTTCCCGGGTTCAAAAGGCTGACAAACGCGCCCTTGAACGAAGCTGCCTCGCGCATGAGGTTCAACAATTCCGGCATAAAACTAGATGTGCCTACAGCCCTGATCGCCCCGGCGACTTCTTCCGCGTAAGTTGGCTTTTCGGACTTTCCCAAGTATCCCACCTGGCTAAAGGGCGTTTCCTTCCCAATGTGGCTAGCCGGATTTAACTTGGCAACCTTTTCGCGCAGCTATCAGCCGGGAGAGGCGTTTTTTTCGCATAGACTTGCTGAATCATGCTCAAAACCTATTCCGATACAAGATTTCAAATATTGGAGAAGCGGAAGAACAATGACTTTAAACTAAATCTCTTTAAAGGCTTAACCTAAGCATTAGCCGTCCTCTGGCAATCTTACGCCAGTTCTGAGGAACTCTTGTTCGCCGCAAAGCATCGTGTTGCGGCTGAAGCCAGTATGCTTGACGGAACCATGAACTAAAATCCTAGTATGTCCAATCCGAGATTGCCGACTGTGCCAGCGTACCCGACCAGAGAGGCTTTTTTCCTGTTGCTGGAGACGAACGCTCCACTATCAAAAGCCCATTTTGTCCAATGCCGCGCGGCGCACGAATGTCCGGTACTGGGCATTTAATCAATAGTCAGGCGACAAGGCCCAGCTCTTTGTCGGTGGCTGTACCCGCATACTTTTCCCTCGGGGGCATGGGCCTTGACTGCCAGGGCGGTTCGAAGGTGAAACTTGAAACGCTGCGGCCGTCAGGCAAGGCACCGTTTCCGGCCCCGAGCGCGTAGTCGTAGTAAAGCTTGACGATCTCTTCTTCGGTCACCTGCGCTGTTTCTGGATGCGCCATGCATGCATCACGCCACTCTCGTACCCGGTCATAGTCTTTGCCAACGGGTAGTGTGAACCCTTCGTAGTAGTCAAGGAACCAAAACCGCTTGAACATTGGGGTAAAAACAGCCTCTGCCAAACCGAAGTCCTCGAACAAGAATGGGCCAGTCGGATTATGATGAGCTAGGAAATCATCAAGGTCTCGATAGAGCGCGAGAAGTTTATTCAAATGCTCATCTCGGCGCGCCTGATCCTGATTCATGACAAAGAGATAGCCCGCCATTGTGAAGGGTCCTTCGCGCGCGATCAGCATCGACTCAATGGCGTGCTCGGCAGGATCACTGCGGCGCAGTGGTGCCCCCGGTAGAGCCTCGTCAAGATAGCGCAGGATCACAAGGCTTTCTTTCAAAATACGGCCGTCGCCGGTTTCCAGCACGGGCAAGGCTGTCGTCCCTCGGGTCTTGGCCAGCAATTCAGGGTCGCGCGGCTTGGTGATGTCTACTACACGAAATTCCACGGCATCCGTCAGTCCGCGCAGCGCCAGTAGGATTTCCAGTCGCTGCGAAAAGGGACAGACGGGGATATGATAGACGATGTGTTTCTTAGTCATGGCTTCAATCCAACGGCGGGCCGGTGAAGGTCATGTTGTGCCGCTTGGCGCTCTCTTCAATAGCAGGCATGTCCTCGGGAATGCGGCACTGACCGGCTGCCATGTCGGAAAAGAAGCCTTCGAATCCGCCGGGTGTCAGGATCACGAGATGGCGGCAAGGTTCGTCGTCTGTCACCTTGAAGGTATGTTCCTTGCCTCGTGGGATGAATACGCTTTCGCCGGCCCCTGCGGTGAACTCCTTGCCTTCCAACCAGAACCTGCATGTGCCGGTCAGGATTATAAAGGTTTCGTCTTCGTTTTGATGCACATGGCGCGGAGGGCCGCTACCCGCAGGGGACCAGCTGTTCACGATGGACATAGCGCCGCCTGTCTGTTCTGGGCCGAGGATGGTTTTGTATTTTACGCCGAGCCATTCGATGGCTCCGTCGATTTGGGCCAGGTCCTTCATCGTTTCTCTCCATTAGCATCGGATTGAAACGAAAGCGCTTCCGTTGACAGAAACTTATCCGAAGGCCAACCTATCAGGCAAACCGCAATATCAAATATAGGATATCGGCCAGGTGAATTTCGCTACACTGGACCTCAATCTTTTGCGCGTGTTGGACGCCCTCTTCAGTGAAGGCTCAACCGTAAAGGCGGCCGACAAGCTAGCGATGTCGCAATCCGCAGTCTCTGGTGCATTGTCGCGTCTTCGTCATGCCTTGGACGACCCCCTTTTTGTCCGGCAGGGAAACCGTTTGGTCGCTACCGATTACGCGTCCAGGATTGAATCCGGTTTGCGCGAAGAACTCGAACGTCTGGAAGCTTTGCTAGCGCCGCCAGCTACCTTTGATCCGCGAACCGCTGAAGGCACTTTCCGGATCGCCGCCAGCGATTTTTTCGCGGAACTCCTGATGCCACCCTTGGGTGATCTCCTGCAAAAGTCAGCGCCCAATCTACGAGCACAGCTGGTTGATCTGGTTCCGAATGACTATGTGGCCAGTCTTGAACGACGCAATGCTGACATTGCGCTGATCCCAGATTTGCTCCTGCCGGACTGGGTCAATCGAGAGCCACTCTTCCATTCGCCGTTCCACGTGATAGCTCGCAAGGAAAATCCAAAGCTTGAGGAGCTTCAGGAAGGAACGCAGATGCACATGGATACGTTCTGCGCACTCCACCACGTTTTGTTTTCCCCACAAGGGAATCTGGCTGCAATGGGTGATGCTGCCCTTAATCGCGTCGGAAAACAGCGCCAAGTAGCTATGACAGTGCCCGTCTTTAGTGGCGTTTGCCGTGCGGTTAGCGAAAGCGACCTCATCGCGCTTGTACCCGCGCAGCTTGCAAAGAAAGTGGCCAAGACATTCGAACTGAACGTGTTCGAACCTCCGATGCATATTGAACCGGCGTTGATCATCGGCATCTGGCACAAGCGTTTCGACAACGCCCCGATGGCGGCCTGGATGCGTAGCCAAGTCTTCGAATTAATGAAGGGTTTGGAATTTGACGGTTAGTCAAATTGTTCTAAGCAGCGCCCGTATGGCAGATACAAGTTGACGTTTCGAATAACAGAATCGAAATAGGTTCTATCAGCCAATGCAGACATTCGCGCAGCCGCGGCGAACGAACGTTTTGGTCCCCAAAGTGGTCGTTAATGGCAAGTACGGCGGATGACCGCGTTGAGCCCACTTTGGCCGGTGCTGCGCGTTGCCCCAATGACAGCAATGCGCGGAAAGCAGACTTTGCGTCGACAAACATGCGACACGTTTCATCAGTATCTGATCAGAGTATCCAGGATCACTTGCCGCGTTGCGTCATCATTTTGGAAAATCCTGCCGGCGAGAAACTCAGATGGAAACTCCGGCCACGTTTTGCGCATTTCGGAAATAAGTCGCTGAGCTTCTTCGGTATGTCCCAACTGATCCTGCGCGACGGCTTGGAACAGGAGAGAAGGAGCACTCACAGGCGCACCGGCTGCGGGCGCTCCTTTAAAGGCGTCTACTACCTTTTCGTATTTCCCGAGCATCAGTTGCGATACACCCCAAATGTTTCGTGCGCCAAAGCGGCCCGATCCTGACCTGAGTCTTTCTGGATCGCTAACCTCAGCCGCAAGTTCTGGGGCGCCCGCCATGATGGCGGTGATGCCGACAAGATCCAGAATATGACCATCATTCGGCGCAAGCTCGACCGACAGTCTTGCGAATTTCATAGCCTCGACTGGATTGTTTTGGGTGGCCAACACCCAACCATTTGCGCCGTTTGCCCATGCATCGGTGGGAGATAGATCAAGCGCTCTTTCCGACATCTCGGAAGCTTGGTTGAAGAGATCGTCTCTTTGCGCCTTATTAGGGGACAGCATGGCCAAAGTCGCCAGAACCTGCGCCGATCCGGCATAACCGTCGGAGAGTGCGGGGTCGAGCTCCACGGCATGCTGAAACATTCCCAGTGCTATTTGCTGGCGCTTGACGTCAAAAACAGGAAAAAACATGCCTCGGGCCTGATCCGCAAGATTAGCCGCCTGAAGCCTTGTCAAAGACTGCTCGCCAAGAGCAGTTCGCTCAGCCTGTTCGATGGATTGAGCTGTGGGCAAAACCACCTTGTTATCCCGAGTGAGCCAAAAGCCAGTCACCGCAATCAACACTAGGCAACCCAGCCCAATTGGCAGCAGTTGCCTTAGACGTCGATTCCCGCCAAGCAGATCGCTATCCTGAGCATTTGAGTTGTCGCTTCCTGTCGTCCTGCCTTGCGAAAACCGTGGTTTGTATCCGCCGGAATCAACAAAAATGCGAACTCCCTCACCGTCCCATTGATCTTCATAAAACTCATGTAGCAGTCGCCGCAGGCGCCTGGCTTCGACGCGGACAAGGTTTCGACCACCAGTGCCATCAATACTCCGACCGTAGACTTCGACCGCGATTGCTTTACCCCGGATCTGGGTACCGCGACCCGCGAGAGTTTCTTCGACCACGTATGTAAGAAACTGTTGGAGTCGAGGCGAAGCCTGGAGCGCGACGCTGGACACAACGCTCTGAAGTGCCTGTCGAACAAGCTCCGGCGATGGCGGTGCAACATCTTGATCTATCGACAATTCATTAGCTTGGTTCAAAGCAAACTCACCCCCCAACTCACGGTGACTCACTTGGCATATGTCGTCAACCGCTCTCATCTTGATGTGAGAATAGATAGTGGGAACCGGGGATTATCCAGTGACTTGGGAACTGAGTGATGAGCTTCCAGATCTTTCCGATGCGCTTTCAGGGCGTACCGAAACGGATGCGTTACTCAGCGAGGCAATCGAAGACCTAAAGAAAGTTACTGCGCTGTTGGATGACGCATCGATCACAGCCTCAGAGCGCGCGGAATGGGCCCACATCAGATCCGAACTCGTGAACGAGCTTCGCCGGATGGTGAAGCGCAACCTTCGTAGCATTTCCAACTAAGGGCATAGCCATGACAAAAGAAGACAACGGCAAAGAACTTAAGAACGAACAGATCCAGAAATCTGACGAAATCGAAAACCCTTCCCGGCGACACGTTATGCAGGGACTGGCAGCAGGTGCGGTCGCAACCGGTGCCGTTAGCTTCGGTACAGGAACTGCACAGGCGCACCCCGGTGATGGACCACTAGGCGAAAGCCTAAAGAACCCGTACGGCGGCAGGCCTGCCGGGGGCATCACTCTGCCGGAGTACTTCCGTCCTACCAAATACATGACGGGCTCGAATGCGAACTACTTCCCGCTTTCCGAGGACCTCGGGCCCGACGAAATGCGGATATCGTTCTGTGGTTCGACGCCATTTCCGCCCCGCGAAGATCAGGCTGGGACTTGCATCATGGTAGAATTGGGTAATGGAAAGAGGTTCTTCTTCGACTTCGGCTCGGGCTGCGTCCGCAACATTATCGGGATGCAGGTTCCGGGGCAGTTGATCAACGACATCTTCATCACACACCTGCATGTCGATCACTATGCAGACATCCCTTACATCTACCCTTTCCGGGCTTGGTCTGGTGGATACACGCCGCTGCGCATTCACGGCCCTTCTGGTCGGACACCAGAGCTTGGTACAGCCGGAATGGTGAAAGGCATGCAGCAGATGCTCAAATGGCATCTTGAGGCCTTCGATGTGTTCCCGATTGGGGACGGCTACGAGATCGAAGTTAACGAATTCGATTTCCGTCAAGAAGGCGGCATCGTCTATGACGAAGATGGTGTGACTGTTCGGTCCTGGCCTCGTAGCCACGCCAAAGACGGTGCAGTCGGGTATCGGCTGGATTGGAACGGACTGAGCTTTGTTTGGACCGGCGACGGCCGCCCCGATGAACTGAGTCTTGAATACGGAAAAGGCGTCGATGTGTTTGTGACCGAAATGTCCGGACAGGATATCGGTCAGTTGATGACCTACAAATACGGTCTGCCGCAAGAGCTGTTCAACTACACAATCGATACGCACCATACATCGCACTATGCGGTCGGTAAGATGATGGCTGAGGCGCGCCCGCGGCTTGCAATGGTAACCCACTATACGCAAGACGAAGACATCGATGCCGAAATGCTGGCGGGAATCCGTGCCCACTACGATGGGCTGTTCGCTTGGGGTTTGGACGTCGCCGTCGTCAACGTCACCAAAGATGCAATCTGGTATCGGAAGGCGACACTTCCCGGAAAATCTGGTTCGGTCGCGCCATTCCGCGAATTGGGCAAGATGGAAGCAGAAGGCAAGATCACATTGCCGGATGAAATCAAGCCGCCAGCACCGCGGTCATCACGTGCCGAACAACAAGACCAGAAGTACCGGGACATGGAGATCGATCCTAAAGAATACTACCCAGCTGATGTATTCCGGGCTCCCGATCCAGAGTGGCCCAGTGATTTCGTAATCAAGGTCGATGACGTGATCCCGAACCGCAAGAAGAAGACGGAGTAACGACATGATCGAATTTGGGTCGTCGTCCGCAATCCCCGTAACGATCCTTACCGGCTTTCTCGGAGCCGGTAAGACAACACTTTTGAACCGCATCCTGACAGGCAATCACGGGTTGCGGGTTGCGGTTCTGGTGAATGACTTTGGATCAATAAACGTTGACGCCGACTTGGTAGTCGGTCTCGAAGATGATGTGATGAGTTTGGCAAATGGCTGCGTTTGCTGCTCGATCCGAGATGACCTGATCGAAACGGTAGAGGCCGTTCTCGCCCGGCCTGAGAAACCGGAATACATCGTCCTTGAAGCAAGCGGAGTGTCGGACCCGTCATCAATTGCGATGACATTCACCGATCAGAAGTTTCGGGACATGATCCGCTTGGACAGTCTTATGTGTCTTGTTGATGCAGAACAGTTATTTGCCGCGCCGGAACAAATGGAACTGAAGCTCCGTCAAATCGCGTTCTCGGACATGGTTATTTTGAACAAGGTCGACCTCGTCGACAGGGCGGCTGTTCAAAGGGTGCACGATTGGCTCGGGTCTCGCTTCCGTCGATATCGTTTGGTCGAAGCGGTCAACGCGGATGTCCCACTGGATATTCTTCTTTCTGTTGGCCGCTTTGCCGCCGAACAGCTCGAAACAGAAATACCCGATCATCACGAACATGGACCGGATTGTGGTTGCCACCACTTTGATCACTCGGACAGCTTCTCAACAACAATGATGAAAGCTGAACGCCCGATAAGCTTGTCTTCTCTTCGGAGTGCAATTCGCAAGCTTCCGGGCGACGTCTATCGCCTCAAGGGCTTTGTTTTTAGCGAGGAGGATCCGGATCATCGCATTCTTGTTCAGGTAGTCGGAAAGCGCATGGACATCGCAAGGGATGGCGCTTGGGGCCAACGAAAACCCGAAACAAGGCTTGTTGCAATAGGTGCACCAGGGGCCCTTTCGGAATACGAGCTTTCCGATGCGTTGTTGGCGACCGCATAGCAGCAAGTTAGACCAAACTTGTTTGCGTGTGTTTATAAAACTCCAACACGTAACAGCTCGAAAGCCCGCAACACCGCGGACCAAATATGGAGAGAAACCTAATTGCTGAAGCAGCTTAGGAAATGGAGCCAAGCGATCAGATTGCTCGCACCTGCCACTGCGTTTGTCTTGTCGGGGGCGGCTTTGTGCGCGCAGGACGTTTCAAGTCGAGAACTTGAAGATACAACCCCAAACCTCGGATTGCCGAGTTCAGCTGGAGGACAAGATGCCGAGTTGCTTTCCGCTTTCCACGGGCTCGAGGCGTTGCCCCGCGTAGCAAATCTCATTTGCAGAGGTTCCAGGGGCAAAGACGGGATGCCTGTCATCTTTTCAACCGAGGTAGATCTGGAAACTTTGCAGGCAGGTGACTTCAGAGTTGTAACAAAGTCAGGTCAGATCGGAACAATGCACTGTGCGTCAGTGTTGCCTGCTACCGATCCCGGTGAATTGCGCACTTTGCTTCTGATCGGGGATTTTGGGAACGTTTCCGAGGATCCACCGTTTGAAGTCGAGGTTATTGGACACCTTCATTCCATCGATGGAACACTTGATTTTCGCGGTGCCACTGTAGCCGTGACTCCGCTGGAAGACGGGCCGCCATTGATCTTGGCCGAGGTTGTCGAAGATTGGACTTTGGTCGGAAACTTGGGGCCACGCCGAACCAGAGGAAGCCTTTGTCCAAGTGACAACATCGTACAGGCCATTCAGGTAACTTGGGCGGGTGGCGTTACGCTGGCGAACGGCAAGGAACCTGGCGATGCGGAACGCGATCTGTACAGGATCATCGTAGAGGCCGAAGATGGATCTCAACGCACAGTTACGCCCGCCGCGCTTGCCGATCTGGGTGACGGGGACAATAACCACATGCTCTGCCTTGATACTAAGGATCGACCTATCTCGGTTTCCTTTCCAGCTGGCATTTTGACGGATCCGAATGATGATCTGAACCCAGAAACCAGCGTATTTGTTTCAAAACCAAATTAACAAACTGTTTTTAGGTTTGTTCGAATGGACTTTTAGCCGAAAATGCCCGGCCGGGCCGGTTGCGGGTATTGCAGCGGTAAATGCGAATGAACGGACTTGTTCGCCTCTCGGACATTGCAAACTCGGTTTTGAAGGTCCGCTTTGGGCTGACTGCGGTCCTTTGGAGCAATACTGCGGATGTCTGCAAAGTCCGCAACTCGGTCAGTCGCCCAATTTCGATAAACGTCCGTTGTTCATGAAAGCTGCCGTCGGAGCCTAGCATCGTTATTAGGTATTAAACCTAGGTCGGGTTGCCCGTTAAAGGTGGGACATTTTCACAGCACTAACTCCAACAAATACCAACATTTACTATCATCAATCGTATTAGAAGAATGCGTATCAAGGGAACCGATGGCAAGAAAATCGGGGCTCACAACTATCAGCAGAATAATAGGGGATAGATCAGGGGATACACAAAGTTCCACTCTGAAAAATATTATATTACAGCATCTTATCTTTGAATGTGGTGCCCCCACACGGACTCGAACCGCGGACCTACTGATTACAAATCAGTTGCTCTACCAGCTGAGCTATAGGGGCGCTGGAGTCCGATTACTCTCTCCGGAAAGGGACTGCAACCCACAATTTTTGCCCGCATAGAAATCTATCCCAGAACGTTTTAATAACTGCACCTCTGTTCCCCCGTTGTGAATTTGACTGTGGTTGCTGCAGGCTGTAACCCGACGGGGCACCATGGGGACGCAAGGGCTGAAACGGAAAGATGCAGGTTGTCATTCACGCAGGCGGAGCTTTTGCGGACGATGGTCGGCTGCTGAACTCATTGCAGGCGAATTTGAACATCCTGTCTGCCCATGGGGTGTCTCTGGTTGGACCACGGCGCTATCGCCAGGTTTTTCGGCCTGTGTTCAACGCGATAGGATCGCATCCGGTCTCCACTGATGAGCTTGTGCGCCTCATGGAAATACTGCCGGATGACGAAAACACTCAGCGAACAATATTCACCAGCCCGGATTTCATCGGTGAGCCGATCGAGGCCATAAAGGATGGACAGTTCTATCCTGCGGCCGGGCAACGCATGGCCATCCTGGAACACGCCTTCCCCAATGATCAGGTCGAGCTGTTTTTCGGGCTGATCAACCCCGCAAGCTTCATTCCGAAAACCCTGGCAGCACTTCCGCAAGACCGTCGCGATCAGATCCTCCGGGACACCGATCTGAGCTGCCTGAGTTGGCTCAGCACGATAGAAGATATTCGCGATCTTGCACCCGGGGTCGGCATAACGCTTTGGTGCAACGAGGATACGCCTCTGATCTGGGGGGATGTTCTGCGCGCGATGGCCGGGCTTGACGACGGTATGGTGATGCAGGACGAATATGCCTTCCTCTCCTCCCTTCTGACGGACCCTGGCAAGCGCGAGGTTCTGGCGCTGATCCGTCAGGACCCTCAACCCGACAAGCATGTTCTGCGCGAGGAACTGGCCGGGATCTTTGAAACACACGCATCGCCTGAAGAGGTTGAAGAGGAGTTGGAATTGCCCGGCTGGAGCGCAGATATAGTTGAAGCGTTTTCCGAGCTTTACGAACAGGACCTGGCCCGAATTCAATCCATGCCGGACATTCGCTTTCTGAAACCCTGATGGTCGGCCGAGGGTAGCAGTCATCCGGTATGGGTTGCTACCACCGCGGGTGAACCTCGTATTGGGTTTGATGATTTACGTTAGCAAGGATTGAAGACCCACACTGCGCCTGAACGCTGCGACAGCCCGAAATTCGCGGGCTTCCCCCTAGGACCCGAGCAGAATGGCAGCACAGAACCCCGTGGTTCTGAGCCTAGCTCATACCCAAAGCTTCTTTGTACATTTCAAGAACCGCCTCTTCCTCGGCGATGTCGTCCTTGTCCCGTTTGCGCAGCGCGATTACCTTGCGCATGACCTTGGTGTCGTAGCCGCGCGCCTTGGCTTCTGCCATCACCTCTTTTTGCTGTTCGGCAATGTCTTTTTTCTCGGCATCGAGGCGCTCGAACCGTTCGATGAACTGGCGCAATTCACCCGCCGTCACACGGTAGTTGGCGGTGGCCTGATCTTCGGTCATGTCTTCCATTTACGTCTCTCCCAGAGGCTGCGGTCTGATGCTGTGACATCGGGCAATATGCCGGATACATCGGTGCCGTCCGGGCCGCAAGCACCCAATAGCGGGCCAGGCTTGTGCCATCCGGCCTGATCCGCTAAGCGCAGCTTGAGAAAAAGGCAATATGTGGAAACCCATGTTCGAACTCATCACATGGAGCGGGGCCGCTCTTTCGCTGGCGGGGCTGGCCGGGCTGGTCTGGTGCATTCTGCGCGTGATGAAGGCGCGCAAGGCCGGCCTTTCGGATGATGAATTGCGCGCGGCTGTTCAAAGCGTTCTGCCGTGGAACCTCGCCTCATTGTTTTTATCGGTGATCGGGCTGATGCTGGTCATCCTCGGTATCTCGTTCGGATGACCAACTAAGCTCAGACTGGCAGGTTGTCGAAGCGCGCTTCCATGGCGTCTTCGCACAGCGACGCATCCAGTCGCTTCAGTCGGGACGGCACATGCAGCCCCCGCTGATGCAGACGGTCAATCATTTTGCTGACGGAGGGCTGAAGGGCCAGTCGTGTTTCAAGGCATGCACCCTTCAATTGACGCTCCAGTTGTTCAGCTTCTGAGTAGAGATTCTGTTTCGACATTTCCATCCTCCCAAATGGTGCCAGTCTTGCAGATATGCGTAGTAAGTAACGGTATTGCGACTTTCAGAACATTTCCACCCAAGGTTGCGGATTCCCGCCGGTTCCCGGGGAAGATTTCGCCACTTTGCGCGCACTGCATGAATTTTATGCGGTTCCGAGACAGAATGCCTTGACCGACATCAACAAGGAATTGATGATTGCATCACATTCCGAATTTACTATATGATAAATGATACGTTTAATGGGGGTGTGCATGACACCAGTAGTGAAAGCCTTTTTCGACCAGGATACATTCACCGTATCCTATGTCGTGCAAGAGCCCGAAGGCACGGCATGCGCCATTATCGACAGCGTGCTGGATTTTGACCATGCATCGGGGCGGACCGGCACCGGTTCGGCCGACCGGATCATCGAATACGTCAGGTCCGGCGGACTGAAAGTCGAATGGATTCTGGAAAGCCATGTGCATGCGGATCACCTGTCGGCCGCGCCCTATCTGCAGCAGGAGTTGGGCGGAAAGATCGGGATAGGCGCCCAGATCGTCACAGTGCAGGACACGTTCGGCAAGGTGTTCAATGAAGGCACGGAATTCCAACGCGACGGCAGTCAGTTCGACGCTCTGTTCTCGGAAAATGACAGCTTTCACATCGGCCAGATGCGGGGCGACGTTCTGCATACGCCCGGGCACACCCCGGCTTGCATGACCTATGTGATCGGTGACGCGGCTTTTGTCGGGGACACCCTTTTCATGCCCGATTTCGGAACCGCACGTTGCGATTTTCCAGGCGGCTCCTCTGAAATGCTGTATGCCTCGATCCAGAAAATCCTGTCTTTGCCGGATGAAACCCGGATTTTCGTCGGGCACGACTACAAGGCACCCGGACGCGATGAGTTTGCCTGGGAAACGACGGTGGGCGAGCAAAAGGCGCTGAACGTACATATCGGACAGGGACGCAGCATCGAAGAATTCGTGGAAATGCGGGATGCGCGGGATGCGACACTGGCGATGCCCCGGCTGATCCTGCCATCGCTACAGGTCAATATGCGGGCCGGGCAGATGCCGCCTGCGGACGAAAAAGGCGACGTATTTCTGAAGCTGCCCCTCAACAAGCTTTGACGCGTACAGGCGCTTAGAAGAAGGCAAAACAACATGAATGCAGACTGGATATGGGGCCTCGCCGGAGGCCTTCTGATCGGGCTTGGCGCAGCGGTTTATCTGTTGGGAAACGGCCGCATCATGGGCGCCAGCGGTATCCTTGGCGGGTTGGTGGATCGCAGCGGCAGAATGACCGAGCGTTTGGCGTTCATCGCCGGTGTTGTCGCCATACCGGCATTGCTTCGCCCCTTGATGAATCCGCAAGCTGAAACCCATCTGACCGGAAACATCGCGGTTGTGATAGCCGCCGGCCTTCTGGTTGGTGTCGGCACCCGGATCGCAAACGGCTGCACCTCCGGGCACGGTGTGTGCGGCATCTCGCGATTTTCAACGCGTGGGATCGTTGCCACGATTGTCTACATCGCTGCGGGCGGGCTGACGATTGCCCTGCTGCGGCACGTCTGGGGGGTGATCTGATGCGTATTTTGATTTCTCTGATTGCCGGGTCTCTATTCGGGGCAGGCCTTCTGATCTCGGGCATGACGGACACCACCAAGGTGCAAGGCTGGCTGGACGTGTTCGGCAATTGGGATCCGACCCTGGCCTTTGTGATGGGAGGTGCAATTCTGCCTATGTTGGTTGCCTGGCAGCTGACGACCAACCGCGCACCTCTGGTGGGTGGGCAGTTTCCGACCGCACCTTCGTCGGAACTGGATCGCCGTCTGATCATTGGATCGGTTCTGTTCGGGGCCGGCTGGGGGCTGGCCGGATTGTGCCCGGGCCCGGCCATTGCGTCGCTCAGCTACGGCGGGGTTGGCGGCGTTGTGTTTATGGTCGCAATGATCACGGGAATGTTGATGGCTCCAACCCTTGGTTCGCAACTGGACAGAACCGCAAACCCGGCCTAAGCAATCAGAATGGAGATTCGACCAATCACCCCCCGCTATGCCGTCTCGCCACAAATCACGGTCGAGGATGTGCCAGCTATCGCTGCGGCTGGATTTGCTAAAGTCATCTGCAACAGGCCCAACATCGAAGTTCCGGCGAACATGCAGTCTGACGCCATCGGACAGGCAGTTCGCGATGCAGGGATGGAATACGAGGTTTTGGAACTGACACACCAGACCATGACCCCCGAGAACGTGGCGCTTCAACGTGAACTGGCGGAAAGCTGTAGCGGGCCGGTTCTGGCTTATTGCGCATCAGGCACGCGATGCTCGGTGGTCTGGGCGCTGGGACAATGTGATCGGATGAGCACGGATGACATCCTGTCCGCTACAACCAATGCAGGTTACATGCTGGACAACCTGCGTCCGGCATTGGATCACATGCGCCAGGAAAAAAGCTGATCAGAAATTATGGCCCGGGTCGGTTTCCGGCCCGGTCAATCCAGCAAGCTGGGATATCTCGGCGGCCATTTGGTCCGTGTCCTCAAAATTCAGTTCCGCATCGGCTGATGTCAGCAAACGCGTGTCTTTTGGCAAGGAGGCCTCAACCGCATCGACTTGTGCGGTTGGATCTTTGGGGATCGACTGTTTTTCGTCGGGCTTGCTTTCCAGAAATGCCAACGCTGCCGCATCGGCGGGAACAGGTGTAATTCCTTGCTAATTCAGCCGAACAGCGCGCATTCCCCCACATTGACCCAGACGACCGACAGCGACGGGGCTTTTGTCAATCGTCAGGAGCCTGGTACGGTCCAGCCTTGCGCCGGTCAGGGGAACAACATCGCCCACCTTTAATTCCGACAATGTTGTCAGGGGCAGCGACATCCGGCAGATCACGGAGTTCAGTTCAGCCCGTAAAACGCCGATCGCCTGATCCAGTCGGGGCCCTGTTTTCTGAATGGCCGCGTCACCGGTTTCCACAACCAGTGCTGGCTCGGGTTGCAGAAAGCACATCTGACCTTGCCGCGCCCCTCCGCCCAGCTCCACAGTCAGGTCGAAAAGGCGGTATCTGTCTTCCACCAACGCCAGTGACAAGGCCCGTGTATCCGGCAGGCGGGAAGCAAACTCAAACCCCGACAGGCTCGCCTGATCGGACGCCAAGGCGACCAGATCGACGGACCGAGCCAGCGTATCTTCGATCAGAGGTGCCACCATGGCCGCATCTGTTTCAGTGAAAGGGCGCGGCTGAGGTTCACCCGGCAGCACCTCACCGAAGGCTTGCGCCTGCACGATCGCGGACACAGCGCCGGGGTTCAGACAAACGGCAGCCATGACCCCATTGTCCGCCCGAAACAACAGCAAAAGCCAGTCTTTCCCTATCAGGTCAGCCAACCCGTCCTGCGGGCAGGTCGTCTGTTTTGCGCCGATTACAGTTGGTGGTAGGTTCCATTGTTCGCCCGCCGCCCTGGCCAGTGCCAGTCGGAGGGCCCGCAGCACCGGTTGGAGCGTGTCGTCGGGTTCGGTCGGCCTGATTGCAAGCTTGCGCGCCAAAGCCGCATTGACGGGTTGTGTCATCGCCCTGTTCGCCACCTTATTCCGAATTCCAGGTTCAGGTGTAACCCAGCCAAAGTTACGAATGTCTTTAGACGGCCGTTATTGCGCAGCGTGCCGGTAGGCCAGCGGCAGGCTGACCCGGAACGCCGCCCCACCCTGCCCCGCGAGATAGTTGATCTCGCCGCCCAGCCTCTGCACAATCTCGCGGCAGATCGCCAGACCCAACCCCGCCCCCTGAGCTTTTTCTACCCCTACGCGCGCAAATTTCTCGAACACAACCGAACGCGCTTCGGGGGGGATGCCGGTGCCGTTGTCTACGAAGTCGATCACCACCTGACCACCAATGTCATGAGCCGAAATCGTCAGTTCCGGATCGGCCGCGTCGCAGTATTTCTGAGCGTTCGAAATCAGGTTGATGAACACCTGGGCGAGGCGGTCCAGATCCGTGTGCAGCGGAATCCGTTCAGCACCACGCACCCGCCGCACACTCAGAGTCTTTTCGGTTCCTGCAAGCGCGCTGGCGACCGCTCGATCCAGGACCGAGCGCAGCGTGTCGTCTCCCATATTCAGACTGACCTTGCCACTTTCCAGAACACTCAGATCCAGCAGATCGTCCAGCAAACGAGTCAAACGCAACGCCTCGTCATGAATGATCGCGGCATATCGGGTCTGCTCCTCACGCTTCAGTCCGTCCGTGTCACGCATGATCTCGGAAAAAGCCCGGATCGAGGTCATTGGCGTACGCAATTCGTGGCTGACCTGACTGAGGAATGTGTCCTTTTGCTCGGAAATCTGCGTCAACTTCGTGTTGGCTTCGCGCAGTTTCCGCGCCGTGCGGCTGAGTTCTGCGGACTTCTCCTCAAGCTTGCTGGAATATTCCAGCAGTTCCGCGGATTCGTCCGCGACCGCCAGCAGATCTTCGACGGAAACCGATGCACCGCCAACGATCTGTCCGATCATCGCATGGGCCGTGGCCGCACCAACCGAACCGCTCAACTCGCGTTCCAGCCGTTCCAGAAACCCCGGCGTCGGTTCAGGCAGATCGGCGCGCCCGCCCTGTTGTCTGGCTTCGGACTGAAAGAACTCCTGCGCGGGACCCGCACCCAGAATCCGCTGGGTCATGATCATCAGATCTTCGCTTTGAGCAACTGAACCTGTCCAGCCACCCGGCGCGACAGAGTGATCAAAGACATTCACGAACTGCGCACCCTGCAGGCGTTCAAGCGGGCTGGGAAAGCTCAGCAGCGAGGCGATACAGAAGGCAACAGTGTTCAGCGACATGGACCACAGGACGGAATGCACCATCGGGTCGATCCCCTCGATCCCGAACAGCGCCTGTGGCCGCAGCCAGCCCCAACCGAACAGCCCGTTCTGCACAACGCTGTCAGGCATTATGGCGCCGCCCATTCCCGGCAGAAGCAGGGTGTAGATCCACAGGACGAACCCAACGCTGAGCCCGGCAAGCGCTCCGGTTCGAGTGGCACCGCGCCAGAACAGGCCGCCGACCATCGCCGGCAGAATCTGGGATACACCTGCAAAGGCAATCAGACCGATCGAGGCCAAAGCCGCCCCGCCCCCCGACAGTCGGTAGTAAAAGTAGCCCAGCGCCATCAAGGCTGCGATGGACACACGGCGCGACATCAACACCACGTTGCGCACGTCACCCGAAACCGAACCGGAACCTTCCTGCGTGCTCAGCCAGATCGGCATGACGATATGGTTCGATACCATGGTCGACAGCGCCATCGCAGTCACGATCACCATCGACGTGGCCGAGGAGAACCCGCCGATAAAGGACAGCATCGCCAGCCAGTCATTGCCCTGCGACAGCGGCACGGTCAGAACGAACAGGTCCGGGTTCGAGCCTTCGGGCAACAGATCCAGCCCCACAACGGCAATCGGAACGACAAACAGACTCATCAGCAGCAGATACAGCGGAAATGCCCATGCAGCGGTTCGCAGATGACTTTCGTCATCGTTTTCCACCACCATGACCTGGAACATGCGCGGCAGACAGACAAAGGCAGCGGCGGACAGGAAAACAAAAGTGGTCCATCGGCCCGCATCCACGTTCCATCGACCGATATCCGACGCGTCGATACGCTCCATCATCGGGGAGATCCCCCCCGCAACGCCCCAGACCACAAACGCACCGACGGCAAGCAGGGCGAACAGTTTCACCACGGATTCCAACGCGATGGCCGTCACCACACCGTGGTGTCGCTCGTTCGCGTCCAGGTTGCGTGTGCCGAACAGGATGGCAAAAACGGCAAGACCTGCCGCGACCCAGAATACACTGGAACCTTCGCGATAGAGGCCCGAGGGGTCCGCCTCGGCAAAAATGGAAAAGGACAGGGTTATCGACTGTAGTTGTAGCGCGATGTAAGGCGTGCCGCCCAGTACCGCCAGAATAGTCACACAGATGGCCAGCGTGTTGGACTTGCCGTAGCGGGAGGAGATCAGGTCCGCGATCGAAGTCACACGCTGGCTGCGTCCGACCCGGACCAATTTGCGCAGGCCCCACCACCAACCGATCATCACCAAAGTCGGCCCCAGATAAATGGTCACGAATTCCAGCCCCGAACGGGCTGCGTTTCCGACCGCACCGTAGAAGGTCCAGGCGGTACAGTAGATCGACAGGGACAGCGTATATATCAGCGGTGAACGCAGCCATTTACCCTTGCCCGCTGCCGCCATTCTGTCGGCGGCGAACGCAACTCCAAACAGCAACACCACATAGCCCAGGCAGACCAGGATCAGGACGTTCAGCGTTGCCATTGATCCGTATCCGCTTCGGTTTCGTCGCGCCGGGACAAACGCCTGGCCGCATATCCAAATCCCACACTGGCCAGAATAAGCAGCCCCCAGCAGGCAAAGATGTAATAGATGGCCGAGGACAATGGCACGCCGGCCCCGGCGTTATCCACCGAGGGCCACAACAGCGGGATTGCAACAAGGGCGCCGCCGAGTACAGGCAGCAACCGGGCCGCGTCCATCAACCTGCGCCGGCGATACCCTTGACGTTCAAGAAACAGCGAAGACCGCCCCGTTGGCGGCTGATGGTCTTCACTCTGGCTCATGTCCGGGTGGCCTGTGCGTGCAGGTCCCGCACCGCTGTCAGAACTTCGGCATTGGAAAACGGCTTTGTCATGAACCGGCTGACCCCCGCATTTTCAGCCATTTCGCGGTCGCGGGACTGGCCCCGCGCAGTCAGCATCAGGACCGGCAGAGCTTTCATCTCGTCCAGCTCGCGTAAATCCCGCAGGATGTCCATGCCGTTTTTTCCCGGCAACATTACGTCCAGTATCACCAGATCAGGGTTTGCCTCCTGAATCACTTCAACCGCATCCGTACCCTCGGCATGGGTTTCGACCTGCCAGCCTTCACGCGTCAGCAAAAACCGAATGGCCTCAGCAATGTTCGGCTCATCCTCAATCAACAGAACCTTACGGCTCATATTTGCAATTCCTCCCCGAGACCGGCCACGCGCCTGGCGACCTGTCACATTCAGATTAAGCGCTATGTTACGAAACTGTCAAAAACCTTCACTCAGAATCGACGGTTCGCGGCGCGATCCGCATTCTGGGTTTGGGCACACACGGCAGCCGGGACCGGCGCGGACACTTGCATTACTTATGTCTCCGGCAAACTCGACCGGTTGCACCAGCATGACAGACCGGTAATCCGGCCCGTCCTCGTGACCCGATATGCTATGCGGCCAGGCCACCGCATGACACTCGAATTCTGCCGCTGTTCTGCCAAGTTGCAGAACACGCCTGCGGATCGGTACCAATGGACGATTCAACGCCTGATACAACGGCCACAGCGGGCAGGCTTCGCCGTATCGCGGCAAGGCAAACCCTTGTACCGGCTTGAAGAAAAGGATGCTTCCCGAGGCGTCGCAGATCACGAGGCCTGTCGGGCGTGTCAGCGTGTCCTTGGGCAAAAAGGCCAGCCTGCGCAATACCGTGGCGTGGTCGACCGAAAACCGGGCCGCCAGTTTCAACGGATCTGTTCCTGTATCAGCCAGGGCTGCCTTCAGTGGCTCAAGCGGCAGGGCCTGTGCGTCCTGTGCGTAGAGCCTCAGAAGATCGCGCGTGACGGCCCTGGCGGCACCAGAATCAAGCGCGTTGAGGTCTATTTCGCCGGTCGCTCCGTTCTCTTCGATCATCGGGAAATGATGCGCATGATCCGAAAAGAACGCCTCGGCTTCTTCCAGTGGGACACCCCGGCGATCGTTTGCCGAGTCGTTGTCATCCAGATAGGCCACCAACGCCTTTGAACTGTCGGCCAGACGCTCTGCATCCTGATGCAGGTTTCGATGAAATCGGTCCTGCCACTCGACCTCGATATCCCGGGTGTCGACCAGAATGGCTGCCGTGGATCGAATCGCTGCTGCCGTTGACAGAACCTCGTGCATGGATGCGGCCAGGTGCGGGTCATGCGTCAGGCGATCGGACAGTGTTTCGACTGTGCGTTCAAGCGACACGACCCGCCGATGCATCTGTGCCAGCACCTTCGCCCACCCAGGAAAGCGTCCGGCAAATTCTTCCAGCCCGTCAATTTCGGCGGAATGGCCGACCGATTCCGCCGCAGCCTCACGCAGGGCCGAAATCAGCGTGGCCTCGATACCTTGCGTCAGTACCGAAGGTTCCACCATCAGAACTGACGCTATATCGACCAACAGCTTACCGCCGATCCGGCGTCGATTGTGTTCGATCAGATTCAGGTAAGAGGCCGAAATGCCGACCTGCCGGGCAAGTTCGGACTGGCGCATACCAGCTATCTGCCGACGTTCCCTGATACGGCTTCCTGTCAATACACCCCGAATTGCAGCACCCTCCCTTCGGTTGCCGCTACTGTATATCCCAGATTTGTTTTCAGATAAAATTATTAATAAAAGAAGTTTAGGGCAGTATTTTCAACCGGTCTTTACACAATTAACAAGCTATACCGCACCATGCGTTTCGTTTAATATTCACCAACAGACATCCCCGTTCGATCTATTTCTTCATACCACTTCATTTTCACCACAAATCCCGGCACGATACAGAAATGAGCGACCCTGCATTCGAATACGCGCCGATCGGCCTTGTCGAGTTGGAAAACCGGATCATCCGGCGATGCAATCTGCAATTCGCGCGCACCTTTGGCGGCGAAGAAGCGGAATATCGCAACATGCCGCTGCTGCATCTCTACCCGTCCGTGGCCGACTGGGAGCGCATTGGCGCGCGCAGTCTGCAGGTGATGCGCGATACGGGCTACTACACGGATGAACGCGTCATGCGTCGGCGCAATGGCGATCTGTTCTGGTGCCGGGCGCGCGGACGCTCGCTGACGCCTGATGACCCGTTTCGACATGGAATCTGGAGCTTTTCTGACATCTCCGAAGAACGGCCACTGGTCGAGTTGACCGCGCGGGAACGCGAAGTGGCCATCCTGTCGTGCCGGGGGCTATCCGCCAAGGAGATCGGCGGCGAACTGGGCCTGAGCTATCGCACCATCGAGGCCTACCGCGCGCGGCTTCTGGAGAAGTTCGGCGCCCGGAAACTGCCTGAGCTTGTCGCCAAATTGTCGGGGATGCCATTATGAGCGCCTCACCCCCTCACGTTTCCGAGTAAAACCCCAATTTAGCAGGGCGAGACGGCACTTTTCATGACCGTGCGCTTGGCTTATAACGCTGCCTAATCAGACCAAAGCCCGCACGAAACAGACGGGCCAAAGGGGAACCGTCGAGGACACTCATGACAGATACCAAGCACGAAGCGGATGTGGCGTTCATCAAGGCATTGGCCGAACTGTTGCGCGAAAATGACCTGACCGAATTGCAGGTCAAGCGCGAGTATGGCGAGGAAGACAGCCTGAACGTACGCGTCAGCCGCATGTCGCAGGCCGTGCCTGCCCCGGTTCAGATGACCGTTCCGGCCGCTGCACCGGTCGCTGCCGCCCCCGTTGCTGCTGCGGCTCCGGTCCCTGCGGAAGCGCCCGCCGCTGCCGAAGATCCCGCCAGCCACCCCGGCGCCGTGACGTCGCCCATGGTTGGCACTGTCTACATGCAGGCCGAACCCGGTGCACCCTCTTTCATCTCTGTCGGGGCATCCGTGTCCGAAGGCGACACGTTGCTGATTGTCGAGGCGATGAAGACCATGAACCACATCCACGCCCCCAAGTCGGGTACAGTCAAACGTATTCTGGTCGGCGATGGCGACGCTGTGGAATTCGGCACCCCTCTGGTCATCATCGAGTAAGGCGGGCCCATGTTCGACAAGATCCTGATTGCCAACCGAGGCGAGATCGCCCTGCGCGTGATCCGTGCCGCGCGCGAGATGGGGATTAAGACGGTCGCCGTGCATTCTACCGCTGACAGCGACGCCATGCATGTGCGTATGGCGGACGAATCGGTGTGTATCGGCCCTCCGCCCAGCCCGCAAAGCTACCTGTCGATGCCTGCGATCATATCGGCCTGTGAAATCACCGGAGCGCAGGCCATTCACCCCGGCTATGGCTTCCTGTCCGAGAATGCCGAGTTCGTGCAGATCGTCGAGGACCACGGCATTACCTTCATCGGCCCCACTGCAGAACATATCCGCATCATGGGCGACAAGATCACCGCCAAGGATACGATGAAAGCCCTGGGCGTGCCCTGCGTTCCGGGATCGGATGGCGGAGTGCCTGATCTGGCCACAGCCAAGCAGATCGGCAAGGAATTCGGCTATCCCGTCATCATCAAGGCCACCGCCGGTGGCGGCGGCCGCGGCATGAAAGTCGCGATGAATGCCGACGAGATGGAAAGCGCATTCATGACCGCGCGCGCCGAGGGCAAGGCCGCCTTTGGCAACGACGAGGTCTATATCGAGAAATACCTGACCACGCCGCGCCACATCGAGATTCAGGTGTTCGGCGATGGCAAAGGCAAGGCCGTACATCTGGGCGAGCGCGATTGTTCGCTGCAGCGTCGCCACCAGAAGGTGTTTGAAGAGGCCCCCGGCCCCTGCATCACCCCGGAAGAACGCGCAAAGATCGGCAAGGTATGCGCGGATGCGGTGGCCAAGATTAACTACATCGGCGCCGGGACAATCGAGTTTCTCTATGAGAAAGGCGAGTTCTATTTCATCGAGATGAACACCCGCCTGCAGGTAGAACATCCCGTCACCGAAGGTATCTTTGGCGTCGATCTGGTGCGCGAGCAAATCCGCGTCGCCGCAGGTGAGCCGATGTCCTTCGGTCAGGACGATCTGGAAATCAACGGCCACGCCATCGAAGTTCGGATCAACGCTGAAAAACTGCCCAACTTCTCGCCCTGCCCGGGCAAGATCACAGCGTACCACGCGCCGGGCGGACTGGGCGTCCGGATGGATTCGGCGCTTTACGACGGGTATTCGATCCCGCCCTATTACGACTCACTGATTGCCAAGCTGATCGTGCAGGGCCGTGATCGGACCGAAGCGCTGGCGCGGCTGGAACGCGCGCTGGGTGAACTGATCGTCGACGGTATCGACACCACGGTTCCCCTGTTCCACGCGCTTTTGCAGGAATCCGACATTCACAGCGGTGACTACAACATTCACTGGCTGGAGCGTTGGCTTGCGCAAAACATGGCCCAGTAAGACAGCGGCATTGGGTGGTCACACCCACCCAATTCCCGGCCATAAATCATGAGCCTGTCTCCTGAACTTCTGCTGCACGGGTATTCCATCGGAATCTTTCCGATGGCCGAGCACCGCGACGCGGCTGAACTGTTCTGGGTTGATCCCAAACTGCGCGGAGTGTTTCCGCTGGATGGGTTTCACATTTCCCGAAGCCTGGCCCGTCGCATACGAAACGCGGACTACTCGGTTTCAATCGATCGTGACTTCGCCGGCGTTGTCGATGGCTGCGCAGACCGCGCGGACACCTGGATAAACGCCGAACTGCGCGATCTATATCTGCAGCTTCATCGCTCGGGCCATGCCCATTCGCTGGAAGTATTCGCCCAAGACAGATTGGTCGGAGGCGTCTATGGCGTGGCCCTCGGTGCCGCGTTTTTTGGCGAAAGCATGTTTTCGTACCATACCGATGCGTCGAAGATCGCCCTTGCCTATTTGGTGGACCGATTAAGTCAGACCGGGTTTCAATTGTTCGACACGCAGTTTCTGACAGCGCATCTAGCCTCGCTTGGCGCTATTGAAATCCCGCGCGCGCGCTACCAGCAGGCTCTGGAAAGGGCGGTCAATGCCAGCGCTCATTTTTCCGCCGAAATCTCTCAAACCCCTCAGGGGGTCATACAGCGGATTACCCAAACGTCATAACGGGAATGGTCCAGCGCGTTCAGCGCGGGCGAGGTTGCAATCATCCAGCCGTCAAACAATTGCTCGGTCTTGCCCTGTTCCCAGATTGTCAGGAAGGCAAACGCATCGCCGGTGGGGTTTTCAATCGGATACCTGCAATCGCCCAAAGCGACATCCAGCCCAAAGATGGTCTGTGTCTCGCCGCTTTTCAACTCGACATCAACGGTCTGGCCACTGACCTTGTCCAGACCACGCAGCATGGCACCCGGCCCCGACGCCACTTTTTGCTGGGCCATTGCGCCGGTTGCGGACAGGACAAGCGCCAAAAGCGCGGCGCGCATCATTCGCTGCCGTCTCCGGCCACAAATTTGACCAGCAGTGAGATCAGGCTGACGGCACCCTGCGTATCCTCGACCACGTCTCCCGGTTCAAAAAAGAAGGGCGAACCGCCGGGCATGACTTCAACAAAGTTCCCGCCGAGCAACCCCTCGGAAGAGATCACGATGGCACTGTCATCCGGCACCAGGACGCCATCCGCAATCGTGAAGGTTGTATCGGCACGATAGGTATCGGCGTTCAGTTCAACACCGGTTACAGTCCCGATCTTCACCCCCGCCAGTCGCACGTCTGTTCCGACCCCCACACCTTCCAGGGATCGGAAGGATGCGCCCAGTTCATAGCCTGTGCGGTTTTGCGACAGGCCGGTGGATTGGCTGGCATAAACGCCAAATGCGACGGCGCATGCCAATACAACGCCGCCGACCAAGACTTCGGTCATGTTATGGGTAGACATCGCTCGCCTCGCCTATTCCGGGCTCCAGGCCTCATAGTCGGATCGCTCGACCGGTTCGGCCCGGCGCAACGATCCAGCAGGCATGTATGCCAAAGCTGTTCCCGTCAGGTTTTCCTGATGCGGTTTTTCCCAGGATTTGTGCGCAAGCGGCTTGTCGGTGGGCGGCTCATCCCAGGTACGGTGCAGCCAACCGTGCCAATCCGGATCGACCCGGCTGGCCTCGACCTCGCCATTGAAGATGACCCAGCGCTTGCTGTCATCGGCATTGCGGTAAAAAACATTGCCTTCGTTGTCTTCGCCAACCTTGATGCCATTGCGCGAGGTGAAAATCCGTGTGTTCAGGGTCGCCCCATTCCACCAGGTCACCGCCCGCAATAGAGTGTTCAGGATTCCCATCGGTTGCCTCCGGCATTTAAGTCAAGGAAGGTATGGACCAAAGGCCGGGCAAGGTCCAGTACCACGCAACGCAACTGCGTCATTCCGGCAAAACCGCGGTTACTTCTATTTCGATCCTGTATTTGGGGTCGATCAGGCCACACTCGATCATCGTCGCGGCCGGAGTGTGCTCTCCGAATGTTTCGGCCAGGATTGGCCAGCACGGCGCAAATTCCATCCGGTCCGGCAGCATATAGGTGACCCGAACCACGTCGGCGAAACCCGCTCCGGCCTCGGCCAGTGCCTTTTCGATGATACCCAACGCGGACCGGCATTGTTCGGCCACCGTATCGCCCTGCCCGACCGTGCCCGCGACATGAACAAACCCACCGGCCACAACCGCGCGGCAATACCCGACCTTGGCCTCAAACTCGCCGCCCGAGGAAATACGCTTGATCACACTGCTCTCCTTAAGAAGGTTCATCCGGGGGTGATTTTGCGAGGCTCCGCCTCGCGCTCCGGGATATTTGCGGCCAGGTGAACACGGGATCCTTTATTCATCTGGCTAAAAATATCCCGGGGGAATCGCGGCCCGCCGCGATGGGGGCAGCGCCCCCCTCGAAAGGCCGAAACCAACCGATTTTTTGAAACCGCGTCCGATCAACCCGCAGAGGCGGATTCCTGTCCGGCATCGGCATAGATGAACAGAGGCTGAGCGTCTGACATCACGGCCTCTTCGTTGACCACCACTTCGGTCACGTTTTTCATCCCCGGCAGGTCGAACATGGTATCCAGCAGGATGTCTTCGAGGATCGAGCGCAAACCACGCGCGCCGGTCTTGCGTTCGATGGCCTTCTTGGCGATTGCCTGCAATGCGTCATCGGTAAAGGCCAGTTCGGCATCTTCCAGCTCGAACAGACGCTGATATTGCTTGACCAAGGCGTTCTTGGGCTTGGTTAGGATGGTAACCAACGCGTCCTCATCCAGATCTTCCAGCGTGGCCAGAACCGGCAGACGGCCGACAAATTCCGGGATCAGGCCGAATTTCAGCAGGTCTTCCGGCTCAAGATCCTTGAAAATCTCGCCGACACCGCGCTCGTCATTCTCGCGGACGTCTGCGCCGAAACCCATGGCCGAACCCTTGCCGCGCTGCGCGATGATCTTGTCGAGCCCGGCAAACGCACCACCGCAGATGAACAGGATATTCGTGGTATCCACCTGCAGGAACTCCTGCTGCGGATGCTTGCGACCACCTTGCGGCGGAACACTGGCCACGGTGCCTTCCATCAGTTTCAGCAGCGCTTGCTGGACGCCCTCGCCCGAGACATCGCGGGTGATCGATGGGTTTTCAGACTTGCGCGTGATCTTGTCGACTTCGTCGATATAGACAATGCCGCGCTGCGCACGCTCGACGTTGTATTCGCTGGCCTGAAGCAGCTTGAGGATGATGTTTTCGACATCCTCACCCACATATCCGGCCTCGGTCAGCGTCGTCGCATCCGCCATGGTAAATGGCACATCCAGAATCCGTGCCAGCGTTTGCGCCAGCAGGGTCTTGCCGCAACCGGTGGGGCCGATAAGCAGGATGTTCGATTTCGCCAGTTCGATATCATTGCCCGCCTTCTGGGCATGGTTCAGCCGTTTGTAGTGGTTGTGCACGGCAACCGACAGAACCCGTTTGGCAGTGGCCTGACCGATGACATAATCGTCCAGCACCTCACAGATATCCTTGGGCGTTGGCACGCCATCCGAAGACTTCAGGCCACTGGCCTTGGTTTCCTCGCGAATGATATCCATGCACAGCTCGACGCATTCGTCGCAAATGAACACGGTCGGGCCGGCAATCAGTTTGCGCACCTCATGCTGGCTCTTGCCGCAGAAACTGCAGTAGAGCGTGTTCTTGCCGTCACCGCCTGAATTCGTCGCCATGTTTTACCTTTCGGGCTCCATCCCAGCGACCCCCTCGAGCCGCGCTTGCCGCCTTTTGACGCAGCTTAGGCCAGCGCCGGGGCCGCTACAATCTCAAAATCGCACCTCGCGCAGTGTGCGCGAGGTTTTGAACTCAGGCCTCTTCTCCGCCCATCTTGGCGCGGTTTTCGACGATCTCGTCGATATGGCCCCAGTCCATGGCTTCTTCCGGGCTCATGAAATTGTCACGATCCAGCGCTTTTTCAACCGCCTTTTTGGTCTGTCCGGTATGACGCACGTAGATATCATACAGGCGATCCTTGAGCTTTTGCGTCTCGGCCGCATGGATCATGATGTCGCTGGCCTGACCCTGGTAACCGCCGCTGGGCTGATGCACCATAATCCGGCTGTTGGGCAGCGAAAAGCGCATGCCTTTCTCACCCCCAGCCAGCAGAACAGAACCCATCGAGGCCGCCTGACCGATCACCAATGTCGAACATTTCGGCTTGATGTACTGCATTGTGTCGTAAATCGACAAACCGCTGGTGACGACGCCGCCGGGAGAGTTGATGTAGATCGAGATTTCCTTGTTCGGGTTTTCCGCCTCAAGATGCAGCAGCTGCGCCACGATCAGGTGGCTCATGCCATCGTGTATCGGACCGTTGATGAAAATGATCCGCTCTTTCAGGAGGCGCGAGAAGATGTCGTATGCGCGCTCGCCCCGGCTGGTCTGTTCGACGACCATCGGGACAAGAGTGTTCATATATGTATCTACGGGATCGAACATTCGGAACCTGCCTGCTTTGCTATGGATCGGGACACTACCCGAAGAAAAGTTACATGAGTCTTAGTATCGGCACAGAGGGGCCGCAAGGGGTCGGCTGACATCGGTCAGGTATTCTTGCTTTTGGAATTGTCGAGTGGCATTTGAGGGCGCCCGCGGTTTGGATCGGTGTCCGGAAAATCATCGAAATGCGGTTTGGCTTCGGTGGCTTATGTCTTTCATCACGGTATTTTGATGCGTGCATATTGTGATGCATGATCAATAACTGTATCTACACAGCCCATATTGAGCGTCTGTAATTGGTTAACACCTGCCCCTTTATCGGGCCAAGAACACCTGCCCCTTTATCGGGCCAAGAAGGATCGGAACAATGGCACTGCCTCAGCTCGCACAGGACATGAACCCTGAAGACCTAGACCGTATGGTGACCAGCGCCACAGAAGCGTCCAACTTTCTAAAAGCTATCAGTCACGAGGGTCGCCTCATGATCCTGTGCCATCTGGTGTCGGGAGAGAAATCTGTGACCGAGCTGGAGACGTTGCTGTCTGCCCGTCAGGCCGCTGTATCGCAACAACTTTCCCGTTTGCGGTTGGAAGGCCTTGTGACGCCCCGCCGGGAAGGCAAAGCCATTTATTACCGCCTGGCAGATGATCGCCCGCGCCGGATACTGGAAGTGGTTTACGAGCTGTTCTGCGCTGGGAAACACGCCTGACAACTGTTCCACTACGGACAACGGGCAGACCGAATAACTCAATGGTCACATACTGAACAACCGCCGAAGGTCCTCCGCATATTGCGTCGACGGCAGCAGCGCACCCCATATATAGTTGCGCACCTCAAAAAGGTCATGTAGGATGTTGCCCACAGGTGCATAGACGCGGCATTGCATATCCTGACACAAATGCGGGGTTCTTTTGCTCAAGCAAAAGAACCCCGCTCTCGTTGGCAGGTGAGTAGTGGCAGCCTGTATGAACCCGGGGTTCGAAAAAGGAAAAGGCGTCAGGTGCGCAGACGCGGTCTTTGCATGTATCCTTGCGGACACCCCTGACGCCTTGCCGGTCCGATCCGTCCCGAAAGACATCTCGATCCAGTTGCCCGGCCCCCGAAAGGACCAAAGCTGCTACGTCACGCTCAGTGTCGCGGCGCAGCACGCACGAACCGTCTGAGAGGCTGATCATCTGATCCGGACATAAAGCCCAACTCACCGATCCGCCACCGGTAAGCCATTGTGATCAAAACTAAATCCTAAGATCCGCCTTCATCACCGCGGCCCCCTTGGCCCTTGCGTCCCGCTTGGGTTCCTAAGAACCGCTGCGGTGATCAGACTGTTACATTCACACCCTCAACCGACAAGAAAATAGCACTGCAGCATGAAAATTAGACGGGGATAACCTGTTGGTATCCACCGGGAAAGAGTTGTGGACAACTCTGAAATCCGCGATGCCGCGCGGGGTTGCGGGTGGATAAGTCCGGACATGAAACAGCGGCCCGATTTTGGGCTATTTCTGCAGGTGCGAAGACCCTGCGCGGTGCTCTAGGCCGAAATTGCAGGGTTTGTACATTCATCGAACCCGCGATCTTTCGAATCGTACATACGGAGATTCGCCGATGCGCTGCACCATTTCCCACGCCCGCGCCCATCTGGGTGATCTGGTCACCCGTGCCCAGGATCCCCGCGAGGTGATCATCCGGACCCGCCACGGCAAACCGCTGGCTGCGTTGATCTCGATCACCGAGGCCAGCCGAATCTGGCACCTGCAGGACAATGACAAGATCGGGTGGAAACACCTTCTGAGCGGCATCCGCGGAATGTGGTCCGGGGGCGGAACATTCCGGGGATGGAACCGGGGCCGGACGGCACCTATGTCACCGCGCGCGGGGCCGCGCTGAAGGTTCGCGAAATCCAGATGACCCGCGCCGAGGAACGCCGCATTCTTGCGCGGGGCGGTCTGGACCCTGTCGCGGGCGGCGAGCTTGCCGCCCGGCCTGTCCCCTCCTGGTGGAGACGCTGGTTCCGTTTTTGAGAAGCGTTCCGGCCCGGGCGGGATTACCTATTACGCGCTGCCAACGACAGCCAGTACCCCCTACAGCCCGACCGGGCCGGAAACACTTCAGTTCACCTGACGTTCCAGAACAGTGCTGTAGGTCGTTCCGTTCCGCAGGCTACGGAAATCCGCATAGATCTTGCCATCCTCATAGCGGGCATCGATCAGGGCATTCACGCCAATCGTCGGATCGGCCGAGCTTTCAACGATGCCGATCTTGCCCGACCCGTCCAGACTGACCGAGCCGGTGGCGTCATAGAAAGTCCAGTCCTCGCTGGCCGCACGCCGCCATTTGCTGGGTCCCCAGAACACGTTGTCCTGCTGCTTTTCGATATGCAGCACCCATTCGGCATTGTTAAAGCGCGGCACGTCACCGGTGGCGGTGCGCGAGGGGGAAACCGTGGTGTAGCTGCCGGCCCAGGTGCCGCGCAGATCCGGTGTGGCATCTGCCAGCGCGGCGGTTCCAAGGGCGAGTGTGGTGGCCAGAGCAGCGGCTCCGGCGGTCATGTATCTGGTCATGGGCTCTCTCCTTCTCTCTGCCAAACAGATTGGGAGGGCGAAAGCGGGTTGCAACTTACCTAAGGGAAACTTCATGATCGGTTCATCCAACGTTCAGGCAACGCCCACGCGGATTGGGCGCGCGAACCCCTGCCCGCGCGCCCGATACCATGGCTTTAAACTGTTAAGTCAGTTCATCGTGATACTGCCGGTTATCGTGTTCACGAATGTCTTGGTTTCCGAGTCGGTCAGCGATGAAAACGTGCCGCTCCCCGAAGCGGTTCCCCATCCGCCAGTGCCACCCGACACGGTCCAGTCTCCGGTCAGTGCGCCATCCGCGCCGAGGCCCTTGGCGACCCAGCTCAGCACCGCCTTGTCCCCTGACGCGGTGTCGAACACGCAGTTGCCAGTGCCCGAGGCCGCGCCCGCATTGATCAGCAAAGCGCCAAAGCAGGCCCCTGTCGCCCCTTCCAGCGGATGGCCGGACGGGACCTCGAAACTGTCGTAATTTGTCTGCGTTTTCACCACCGCGTGGCCGTCAGAAATGCCGTAGACTTCGTTGGCATTCATACCCATCCCCTTGCCCGCGGAATCATAGGTTTCCGCGGATGCCGAGGCGGCGAACAGCCCGATGGCGAGCACAGAGATTGCGGTCGTCTGAAAGAACTTTTGCATTATACCCTCTCGTTTCTGAGGCCTGGGCGTTGCAAGTTTCCGGACAAGAAATGCGTCCACCTGAACGCGGTCCCCCGGAGAGACAATACCACATTCTGATCAGATGGTTGGGTATTAATCGCGCGTATGGCGCAGCGGGTGGTCGGTGGAACTGAGAGCAGCGGTTGGCCCGAGAGGGTGAGCGGCGTCCCGGAATTCGTCCAGTGGACGAATTCAGCCGCGAACGGGCGTGCCCCGGGGCGCAAACGCGCCGCCCGTTTTGCCGAAGGCAAACCTTCGGTTTGACGGGGGCGGGTCGGCGCGGCCCGGCGGTGCCACCGGGCGGGTGGGTTGATCCGAAGGCGCGAACATGCAAACAACTGTAGTAAATACAGAAAGCAGCCTTTTGGACTAAAAAACATTTAGATAAGGCTCAATAAATTGGCCGCGATGATCGACTTAAATGAATTCCAACCCTACAAGGATCTCTCACTGGAAACGACGAAACTAATTTCGTCCGAAAAACGAAAAGTTGTCGATTCAAACATTGGGTCTACTACCCGTGAAATCGCAGAGATTATGGCGGATCAAGCTGCGTCAAGTGTTAGCGCACTAGTCCAATTGGGTGGTGTCATTGAAGACATGCAAACAACTTACCACATGATCTCTAGGGATCCATGGAATAGTACTAGAGTATCGAGGGTTAAACATCTTGAGCTGAACTGGTTCCTATTCCAAAACCTTTGTTACAAATACAAAGAAAAGATTAAGCTATACTTTAATACATCAAAAACAGCCTGTCAGACATTGAACCTAGATCAACCAAACTGGCTGAAAGAGGAACTTCACCGCACAGAAGGAGTTCTTCGAAAAGAGATACTAGATCGTGGCAACACTGTGCACAGCTGGAACGCGAGCAACAAAGATTTAGATTTCTTATCAATGGTTTCGGTTTTGCACGACATACATCAGACTGGAGAAAGTATCGACCTGCCTGATGGTTTTCTCGATGTGAAGGGCCACTACGAAGATGCACGATGGCTACTAAAAAAACGTGCGCAAGAGTTAATAAAGGCTGCAGAGTCTTCCCTTTGCGCCATCCTAGAGAGTTACTCCCCTGAACCAATTACTATTGTAAGAAAAGCAAATGAAATTGTGGAGCAAGTAAACTTGCGAAACGTCACTCTGTCATACCAAAGCAAATAGTCGCAGTGACAGCGTATGCCCAATTTTGAAAACGGCTATTGCATTACCACCAATATTGGAATTCGAAATGGACAGCCTTAGCTATCCATCTTGAGCGCAGAAATAAACGCCTCCTGCGGGATATCGACCTTCCCGAACTGGCGCATCTTCTTCTTACCAGCCTTCTGCTTGTCCAGCAGTTTGCGTTTCCGCGTGGCGTCGCCTCCGTAGCATTTGGCGGTCACGTCCTTGCGCAGCGCCGAGAGGGTCTCGCGGGCGATGACCTTGCCTCCGATGGCGGCCTGGATCGGGATTTTGAACATGTGGCGCGGGATCAGGTCCTTGAGCTTTTCGCACATCGCCCGGCCCCGCATCTCGGCCCGGTCGCGGTGAACCATGGTCGACAGCGCATCGACCGGTTCGTCGTTCACGAGGATCGACATCTTGACCAGTGCATCCTCACGATAGCCGGTCATCTGGTAGTCGAAGCTGGCATAGCCCTTGGTCACCGATTTCAGGCGGTCGTAGAAGTCAAAGACGACCTCGTTCAGCGGCAGGTCATAGACGACCATGGCGCGGCTGCCCGCATAGGTCAGGTCCATCTGGATGCCACGGCGGTCCTGGCAGAGTTTCAGCACGTCGCCGAGGTATTCGTCGGGCACCAGAATGGTCGCCTTGATGCGCGGTTCTTCCAGGTGGTCGACCTTGGACAAGTCGGGCATGTCGGCGGGGTTGTGCAGCTCGATCATCTCACCGTCTTTCATGAAGACGTGGTAGATCACCGACGGCGCGGTGGTGATGAGATCGATATCATATTCGCGTTCGATGCGGTCGCGGATGACCTCGAGGTGCAAGAGGCCCAGGAAGCCGCAGCGGAAGCCAAAGCCCAGCGCGGCCGAGGTTTCCATTTCAAAGCTGAAACTGGCATCGTTCAGGGCCAGTTTGTCGATCGCGTCGCGCAGGTCCTCGAATTCGGCCGAGTCCACAGGAAAGAGGCCGCAGAAGACCACCGGCTGCGCGGGTTTGAAGCCCGGCAGGGCAACCTCGGTGCCATTGCGGTCATTGGTGATGGTGTCACCGACGCGGGTGTCGCGGACCTGCTTGATGGAGGCGGTGAGAAAGCCAATCTCGCCGGGGCCAAGGCTGTCGATCATCTGCATTTCGGGCCTGAACACGCCGACGCGGTCGACATGGTGCAGGGTGCCGTTCGACATGAACTTGACCCGCATACCCTTTTTCAACGTGCCGTCCATGATGCGGACCAGAACGATCACACCCAGATAGGCGTCGTACCACGAGTCGACCAGCATCGCCTTGAGCGGCGCGTCCAGAGTGCCCTTCGGCGCGGGCAACTGACGCACGATGGCTTCCAGCGTCTCGTGGATGCCCTGCCCGGTCTTGGCGCTGACCTGAATGGCGTCGGTCGCGTCGATGCCGATCACGTCCTCGATCTGTTCGGCCACGCGGTCACAGTCGGACGCGGGCAGGTCGATCTTGTTCAGCACCGGCACGATCTCATGATCGGCGTCGATGGCCTGATAGACGTTGGCCAGCGTCTGCGCCTCGACCCCCTGGGTCGAGTCCACGACCAGCAGCGACCCCTCGACCGCACGCATGGACCGCGAGACCTCATAGGCGAAGTCGACGTGGCCGGGGGTGTCGATCAGGTTCAACACGTATTGCTCGCCGTTGTCGGCGGTATAGTCGATGCGGACCGTGTTGGCCTTGATGGTGATGCCCCGCTCGCGCTCGATATCCATGCTGTCGAGCAACTGTTCCTTCATGTCGCGATCCTGCACCGTTCCGGTCTCCTGGATGAGCCGGTCGGCAAGGGTGGATTTGCCATGGTCGATATGCGCGACGATGGAGAAATTGCGGATATGAGCGAGGTCTGTCATGTTCCGCGTATTAGCGGGTTTTTTAAGGCGGTCAAGGTGGAGAACGACTGCAATCGGAACCTGAGCCAAGAAAGAATTGGAGCTTGGCAAACGAATGCCGACAATACTGTGCTCTGCGGTGGGTTGCAGTGAAACTGCCGTCACCTGCGTCGGCAATCGTGTCTTGCCTGAGGGACGATGCTGAAGGTTGGATTGGAAGACCTGCAGGTCTGGTGCGCGCAGAACTGATCCTGCCGAAGAAGGGGTTATCCGATGGAACATTCCGGTCGCCGGGGCCAGTGCATACTGCCGAGTATTCCAGACAATCGAAGGGTCAATTGAAGCTGTTCAAGAGTGGTTGGCGTTCCTGCCTTGACCGGTGCCGGGCTGAAGCCCGGCCTACGGGTGTGGCGGGGTTGACCCCAGTAATCACTTTTTCGCAACGCATGATTGATCCGAACCCCCGATTAATTCATACTCCGCCGCAGACCGAGAGGGGCGTCAGATCTCTCCGGGCAGGCAATAAAAACGAGGCTCGAGTATGAAACAGTTCCTCTTAATCGCATTCTGTGCGGCGTCGCTGACGGCGGTGGCTCCGGCCCCTTCGTATGCGGCCAAGATCAAACAGGCATGTCTGGCGTCCGACCGGGCGGCGGCGACGCGGGATCGGTGCAGCTGCATTCAGCATGTGGCCAATCAGGCATTGACGCGCAGCGACCAGAAGACCGTCGCCAAGTGGTTTACCGACCCACACAAGGCGCAGGAGTTGAAGATGTCGAAAACTGCGCGCGATGACGCGCTGTGGGATCGGTATCAGAACTTCGGCCAGATGGCGCAGGCGATCTGCAGCTAAGCCGGACGCAATCCTTGACCTGACGCCCGCTGCCCCTCAGAAAAGGCGCAGCGAGAGGATTTTGCATGGTTATGAAAGGGCTGAGCTTGCGCGGCCTCGAAGTGTTCGAGGCGCTGGCGCGGACGGGATCGGTGGCGCAGGCGGCCGAGATCACCGGGCTAAGCCAGCCGTCGGTCAGCCAGCAGTTGCGCAATCTGGAAAACGCGCTGGGGGCCGAGCTTGTGGATCATGGGCGGCGACCGATGCGGCTGACGCAGGCCGGGCGCAGCTTTCTGGCCCGGACCAGAGCCGTGCTGGCCGAATTGCAGATGGCGCAGAGCGAGCTTTCCGTAATGGACCTGGGGCATCTGGCCACGCTGTCCATCGGTCTGATCGACGATTTCGACAACGAACTGACCCCACGGCTGGCAACGTTGCTGGCCGACAGCCTGACCCGGTCGAAATTCAAGCTGATCACGCTGTCCAGCCTTGACCTGTTTCAGGCGCTTGAGGACCAGCGGCTGCATCTGGCGGTCTCGGCCCATAGCGGCGAGGTGCTGGAGGGCGTGGTCGAGTACCCTCTGGTCCGCGATCCGTTCATACTGGTGGCCCCAAAAGGCGCCGGAGGTGTGGAGGCCGCGCTGCGGGACTTGCCGTTCCTGCGGTATGCCCGCGAACAGTTGATCAGCCGCCAGATCGAGAGCCAGTTGGCGCGGCAGCAGGTCGAGTTCGAGGAACGGTTCGAGATCGGCTCGCATCTGGCGCTGATGGCGATGGTGGCGCGGGGCTTGGGCTGGGCGATCACCACACCGCTGGGCTATATGCGGGCGGCGCGGTTTCATGACGGGCTTGAAGTCTATCCGGCCCCGTTCGGAGAGTTTTCGCGCACCATCTCACTGTTCACCCGCACGGACTGGCCCGACGAGGTTCCGCGCGAGATTGCGGGCATGATTCAAAGGCTGATGCGGAGCCATATCCTTGACCCCGCGATCGAGCAGGTGCCGTGGCTCAGCGACCGGCTGAAGGTGATCGGCTAAGCCCTCAGATGGGCGTCCAGCCCTTCGACCGCCGCTTCAATCAGGTCAAGCGCACCGTCAAAATCACGGGTATAGTACGGATCGGGCACATGGTCGGCCCCGGTCTGGGGCGCGAAGTCGGTCAGCAGGCGGACAGGGGTTTGGTTCCCCGGTGGCCGCAAGGCCTCGATATCTTCGATGTTGCTGGCGTCCATACCGATGATCAGGTCGAACCGGTTGAAATCGGCCGCCAGGAACTGCCGCGCGCGCAGGTCGCTCAGGTCGATGCCCAGGGCGCGGGCAGCGGTCTGCATCGGGCCATAGGGCGGAGTGCCGATGTGCCAGCCCATGGTGCCGGCGCTGTCGGTTTCGTGTTGCGGGGCACGGGCGCGGAACACGCCCTCGGCCGCGGGTGAGCGGCAGATATTGCCGAGACAGACAAACAGGATACGGTGGGTCATGAGCCAAGGTTTAGCGCGCGGAGGAGACATGGGAAAGATCGTCATTCTGACCGGAGCCGGAATTTCAGCCGAAAGCGGGTTGAGCACGTTTCGCGATGAAGGCGGACTATGGGCGCAGCACCGCATCGAAGATGTGGCCACGCCCGAAGGTTTTGCCCGCGATCCCGCGCTGGTCCACGGGTTCTACAATGCCCGCAGAAAACAGGCCGCGCAGGTGCAGCCAAACGCGGCGCATGAAGCCTTGGCACGGCTGCAGCGGGATTGGCGCGGAGACGTGGTCATCGTGACCCAGAATGTTGACGGCTTGCATGAGGCGGGCGGTGCCAAAGGGGTCATCCATATGCATGGCACTCTGGCCGGCGCATTGTGCTCGGCCTGCAACCATCGCTGGCAGGCCCCGACGAAAATGGTAGTGGGCGAACGTTGTCCCGCCTGTGACCATCCAACCGCCCGCCCCGGTGTCGTCTGGTTTGGCGAGATGCCCTATTTCATGGACGACATCTATGATCATCTGGCCGACGCCGCGATCTTTGCCGCCATCGGCACATCGGGTCAGGTCTATCCTGCGGCGGCTTTTGTGCACGAGGCGCAAGCCGCCGGGGCGCGGACGATCGAGCTGAACCTTGAACCGTCCTCCGGAGCGTCCCATTTTGATGAGACGGTATTTGGCCCGGCCACACAGATCGTGCCCGGGTGGGTGGATCGGCTGCTGGATCGGACCTGATGCCATCCGTTACAATCGGGTTCACGCGTATTGGAATAAGACCCGAAGACAGGAGACCCCGATGGAGGAACATCAGACCCGGAGCGGTGAAGTTCTGGAAGACGGCACATTTACAGGTCGGGACGCGCTTGGTGACAAGCTCGCCAATCTTTGGTGGACATTTCTGCTGCGTGGGCTGATGGCCGCCGCACTTGGGCTTGCGGCCCTGTTCTGGCCGGCCGGCAGCATTACGGTTCTGTTGCAACTGGTCGGTCTGTTGCTGATTCTCGATGGCGGGCTGACGTTGCTGGGGTTCGGGCGGCGCGGGTTGATTGGCGGGTTCGGCATCGGCGCCGTGCTGATTGGCCTTATCCTGCTGATATGGCCCGAAGGGACCGCCCGGCTTGCCTTCTTCCTGCTTGGGGCCTGGGCGTTGATTGTCGGGATCGGATCCGTCATGACGTGGCGACAGATGCACCAGATGGACCCGGCAGGGCCGACCCTGCGCAATTCCGGAATCATCGCCATTCTGATCGGTTTGGTTCTGATGTTCTGGCCCGGCAGCGGGTTGGTTGCGCTGGGATGGGCAATCGCGTTTTCTGCGCTGGCATTTGCCGCCGTAATGTTCTGGCTGACGGCCCGGTTCAAACGGGCCCATGACCGGATCGACATGCGTGTCGTCAACAGATAGCAAAAATACCCGGACCGCCAAAGGGCAACAGGCCGGGCTAAACCCGGCCTGACGCATGGATGACGGCCGCAGAGCGGCCTGAAGACGGGCGTTGGTTCAGTTGGAATGCGAGCCGTGGCCGCCCTGATCCTGACGCTCGAGATCGACCGGGACCTCGACCGTGACTTCACCGGCCTGTTCGAAAATCAGGGTGACAGGAACGGTTGCACCCTGTTCGAACGGCTGCTTCAGGCCCATGAACATCACGTGATCGCCGCCGCGTTTCAGCATGTGGACCTCGCCCGCGGGGATGGCAAAGCCTTCCTCGACATGCATCATCTTGGCGACGCCGTTTTCGTCTACCTCGTGGGTATGAAGCTCGACCCGTGCCGCCACATCCGACGTCACACCGACCAGGCGGTCATCCTGACCGCTGTCATTCCGGATCATCATGAAAGCTGCGCCCGCCTTGGCCGATTTGCCCGAGGATCTGGCATAGGCATCTTCGACCAGGATCAGATCCTGAGCAAATGCAGTAGTGGCCATGGCTGCGGTGGCGATGGTGGCGAACAGGGTGGATTTGAAGGACATTGTGCCTCTCCTTTGATTGGATCTGAAAACTGGCTTGGAATCAGATCAGAAAAGGAGGCGCGCGGGCCGGTTTGCGCGGCAGCGTCCGGGCGACGAGGTTTTCGGCCAACGGCAATGGGGCCGGTTGCGAAAGGCGCGGAGCAGCAGGCAACTCGGGTTGCGCCGCCGCCAACGCCCCCAGAAGGCTCAGGGCGTAGTCAGGGCAGTAATGCGGGGCTTTGATGGGCTGGCCGTCTTCGTCCATGTAGACGACAACCGGGCCGGTTCCGGTGCACAGCACCATCTGACCAACGGCGCGGTCCATCCCCCGCGATACAGCCACCCCCTGCCCGGTCAGAATGACGAGCAGGGAAATGGCCAGAGCCAGATTTTGCTTGAATACGGATCTCATCTTATCCGCGATATACGCTCGCTTTCGCGCGCGTCACAAGGGCATTCGCCTGCGTCCTTTTCTCCGCGTCAGGTATCCACGCCGTTACGACGGACCTGGCTTTTGGTCAGGCTGGTGTGAAGATGGTTCACCCGTCTCTGCATCCGCGTGCAGGCCGCAAAGGTTCTGGCGCAAACGGTAGCCAACAGAGAGAAAAAGTAAAACGATTTTAACGACATATCCACAATCTCCACCGGAATTGCGAGTCAGACAATAGACCTGCCACCGATGGGCGTCTGTGAACAATTTCACGAAAGAGAATAAAACTATTTCTCTTTGAGGAACAGTTTGCAATCAGGCCAAGAAAAAGGCCCCGCACCGGGCGGGTGCAGGGCCAAAACTCTTGCTGTGAAAAAGATCAGGCCGAGGCTTGTGCCTTGGCGATTTCCTTTTTCACTTTCAGCGCGTTTGCCGACAGCTCATCGTCTTTGGCCTTGGCCAGGAACGCGTCCAGACCACCGCGGTGGTCAACCGAACGCAGAGCAGCAGCCGAGATGCGCAGCTTGACGCCACGGCCCAGTGTTTCGGACTGCAGAGTAACGTCGTTCAGGTTCGGCAGAAAGCGACGCTTGGTTTTGTTGTTGGCGTGGCTGACATTGTTGCCAGTCATCGGGCCTTTTCCGGTCAGTTCGCAACGGCGCGACATGGTTTCTTCCTTTGTTTCTGGAGGCCGGGCTACTGCCTGCGGCCAAATCACAAGGGGCGCAACCCGAAGTCGCGCCCGAAAACTGGTTGGATGCGTGTAGTGGGAATCGGCGGAAGGGTCAAGACGGATGCTGCGAATTCTTTCCAGCACCTTCGGAGGTAATCCGCGATGTCAGACCGGGCTATCCGTTTCGGGCAATATTCGCAATCCTTGCTGCCCGGATCACGAGTTCAGAAGCAGGGGCTTGTTGTTGCGCAAGTGGCGCGCGACCAGCCGGGCCTGTTGCGGTCCGCGCGGAATGAAACGGGCGGGATCCGACTCATGTGTCACGTCCGCCAGTTCCGGGAAAATGGCGAAAATCTCCTCGCGGGCCGCATCGCTGAGGGTCTTGAGCGCTTCGGGTCCGGTGAAAAGGCTTTCGGTGGGGGCGTCTTCGGCGAAGATGATCTCGTGCCGGTCAAAGAGCAGGTGAAAATACTCAACCTCAGCCAGCGTGTCATCAACATGGATACCCGGCAGTTGCGTCAGCTTGATTGCGGGGATCAGCACCTCGGGCGCGCCGAACATGCGCATGGCGATTTTCGACCGCACCACCATGCGGTGCTGCCGGGAGACCAACAGATCCTGCTGCGGCAACCCGCCGCCCAGGGCTCCGGCATGGATCCGGACGGGCCGGAGTTTGGGGTTGGCGGCAAGAGTCTTTGCGCCCATGCGGCGGCGACCGATCCAGCGGATGGGCTGCAGCCCGTGGCCGCCGGTGGGAAGTCTGTTGCCCGTGCGCAGGTTCTGGATGGGCACGGGTCCGTGTTCGGTCTGAATTTTCGTGTCGCGGGTAAAGCAGGGAACACCGGCTCCGTTTTCGAAGGTGGAATAGGTCACGGTGCTGCCCGATGGCAGGGTGAACGTGCCACTGGACAACGAATAACCTGTCCCGGCCACAACCGTGATGGTGCCAAATGTGTTGTCGGTGATGACCGTGCCCGCAGGCAGGTTCAGCGTATCGGTTCCACCGCCACCGCGTATATCGCCGGACACATTGGTGCTTTGGAAATCGAGCGTATCATTGCCGCCGCCCAGGCGGATGTTGGAAACGTCCGATCCCCGGACGGTGACCGTGTCGCCTGCGCTGCCGGCCGCCAGCGTGCCGCCGATGGCGCTGCCCGTGATGGTGATGTCATCGCTTCCGGCATTACCGCGCACATCACCCACGATCGTGCTGTTCGAGACGTTGATGACGTCATTGCCCTGCCGCCCACGGATATTGTCGATCGGCGACCCTTGCGGCGTACCGTTCAGGGTGCCGTTGTTGTTGGTGACGTCGATGTTGTCGGCACCGTTGGTGCCATTGATATTGGGCATGATCGACAGTTCCCGTTGATCTGTTCAGTCTGGCTCCTGCCCTGCGGCATCAACATGTGCCACCTTGAGGGACGAGCGCCCGAGCGCCCGGATCCCGTTAAGTATTCATATATAATACAACATTAGATGGAATCGCACCACCTTTGGCGGAATTCCGGCCCGAACCTACTGCCCGGATAGGGTGCCGAGCATACGCTCCGCCGCTGCGGTGGGGCTGATATCGCCTGATCCAACCTCGGCGCTCAGCCGCTCCATCTCGGCGCGGATTTCGGGTGCGTCAAGCTGCGCCAGAAGGGCATGGCGCACCTCCTGATCGAACCAGAAGCGGGCCTGCGCAGCTCGGTTCGCGTGCCAATGACCGTTGTCGCGGCGCCATTGGGTGAGGGATTGCATCTCGTCCCAGGCCTGTTCCAGCCCATGTTCCTCGACCGCCGAGACGGTCATCGCCTTCGGAAAACCTTCGGGGTCCTGCGGACGTTTTCGCAGCAGGCGCAGCGCACCGGCATAATCGGCGCAGGTGCGGGTGGCGGTGGCCTTCAGGTCGCCGTCGGCCTTGTTGACCAGAATCATGTCGGCCATTTCCATGATGCCGCGCTTGACGCCCTGCAATTCGTCGCCGCCTGCGGGCGCAAGCAGCAGCAGGAACAGATCGGACATTTCCGAAACCACGGTCTCGGACTGGCCGACGCCCACGGTTTCGATCAGCACCACGTCAAAGCCGGCCGCTTCGCACAGGGCAATCGCCTCGCGCGTGCGGCGGGCAACACCGCCCAGGTGGCTTTGGCTGGGGGACGGGCGGATAAAAGCGTTCTTCTCGCGGCTCAGCCGTTCCATCCGGGTCTTGTCGCCCAGAATCGAGCCGCCCGAGCGGGCCGAACTGGGGTCGACCGCCAGAACCGCGACGCGCAGCCCTTGCCCCGTCAGCATCATGCCAAAGCTTTCGATGAAGGTGGATTTGCCGACACCCGGCGTCCCCGAAAGGCCGATGCGCAGCGATTGCCGATCCGCTGTTGCCAGATGGGACAGCAATTCGGCGGCCTGCGCCCGGTGATCGGCGCGGCGGCTTTCTACCAGCGTGATGGCGCGTGCCAGCGCGCGGCGGTCGCCCTGCAGAATTCTGTCCCCAAGCTCGGCGGTGTTCATGGATGGGTCCCTCGTCGAAATTTGCCCTAGATGACGGAGTGGGCCCGGGTTTGTCCAGTGCCCGCGGCAAGGTTTCGGCACACGCGTTCTGGACCTTGGCGGTGCCATTGGGGATAAGGCGGCATGACCCGACTGCCGATAGATGATGCCCTGCCCGATCTGATCTCAGCGCTGAAAGCGCGGGGCCGTGCCGTGCTGCAGGCCCCGCCCGGCGCAGGCAAGACCACCCGGGTGCCTCTGGCGATGCTTGAGGCTGGTCTGTGCGAGGGCCGGATCGTCATGCTTGAACCCCGGCGGCTGGCGGCCAGGGCTGCGGCCGAGCGCATGGCGGAGACATTGGGGGAACGACCGGGGCAGACCGTGGGCTATCGTGTGCGCGGCGATGCCAAAGTCTCGAAAACGACCCGAATCGAGGTTGTCACCGAAGGTATTCTGACCCGGATGCTGCAGTCCGAACCCGACCTGCCGGGTATCGGCGCGGTGATATTCGATGAATTTCACGAACGGTCCTTGAATGCCGATCTGGGTCTGGCCCTGTGTCTTGAGGTCACGGGTGCGTTGCGGGACGACCTGATCTTGCTGGCGATGTCGGCGACACTGGATGCAGAACCGGTGGGGCAGCTGATGGATGCCCCCCTGGTGACGTCAGAAGGGCGCAGCTACCCGGTTCAAACACGCTGGCTGGACCGGCCTTTGAGCGCGCAGGCACGACGGCTGGATGCGCTGGTCGATCTGGTCGTGCGGGCCGAGCGTGACAGCCGCGCGGCAGGCGGCGGGATGCTGGTGTTTCTGCCGGGCGAGGGTGAAATCCGGCGGACCGAGGCGACTTTGTCGGGGCGGTTGCCCGGCGACTGCGTGGTACGGCCCTTGTTCGGGGCAATGCCCTTTGCCGCCCAGCGCGCCGCAATTGCGCCAGTTGATCAAGGGCGCAAGGTGGTGCTGGCAACATCAATTGCCGAAACCTCTCTGACCATCCCCGACATACGGGTGGTGGTCGACATGGGACAGGCGCGACGGGCGCGGTTCGATGCCGGATCGGGCATGTCCCGGCTGGTGACCGAACGGGTCACGCGGGCCGAGGCCACGCAACGTGCGGGCCGAGCCGGTCGTGTCGCCGAAGGCCTGTGCTATCGGCTGTGGTCGAAAGGCGAGGATGGCGCCATGGCCGCCTACCCACCCGCCGAAATCGAGGCGGCAGATCTGACCGGGCTGGCGCTGGAGCTTGCATTGTGGGGGGCCGAACCGGGCGATCTGGCATTTCTGACGCCACCACCCGAGGGGGCCATGTCAGAAGCTCGGGCACTGTTGGCGATGCTGGGTGCGCTGGATGCCCGTGGGCGGATCACTGATCACGGGCGGGCGCTTGCGGCGCTGCCCCTGCACCCTCGGTTGGGGCACATGCTGGTGCACACGGGTGCTGACGCCGCGCCGCTGGCGGCGTTGATGGCCGAACGGGATCCGTTGAAGGGCGCGCCAGCCGATCTGTCCCTTCGGCTTGAAGCGTTACGAGATCCACGCGCGTTCCAACGCAATCGGGTCTGGCCGGTGAACATGAGTGTTGTGGAGCGCATCAAGGGCGAAACCAGGCGGTTGCGGGCACAGCCCGGCGGGGCCGGTGAATTGTCCCCTGCGGCCATGGCGGCGCTGGCCTATCCCGACCGCGTCGGTCAGCGGCGCAAGGGGGACGTACCACGATATGTCCTTTCAGGCGGCAAGGGTGTTGTGCTGGACAATGGCGACACGCTGGCGGCCGCACCCTATCTGGTGGTGATCGATACGGACGGAAACCCGCGTGAGGCCCGCGTGCGAATGGCGGTGCAGATCACCGAGCGGGACATCCGCGACCTGTTCATCGATCAGATCGCATGGATCGATAGTTGCGACTGGTCTAGGCGCGAACGCAGGGTCGTGGCCCGCCAGCAGGAAAGGTTCGGGGCGATCGCTCTGGACGACAGGATCTGGAAGGACGTGCCCGCAGAACAGGTGGCGCGCGCCATGTTGGACGGTGTACGCGATCTGGGGTTGCGTCTGGACGGGGCCGCCGCCCGGCTTGCTTCCCGGGTGGAACTGGTCCGGGCCGGAGGGGTGGACCTGCCGGACTTCTCGGTCGAAGGGCTGCTGGCGGATCTGGAAAGCTGGTTGCTGCCGATGTTGGCGGGCGTGCGCAGTGCAGAAGACTGGAAACGCTTCGATCTGTTGCCTGCCCTGCGGGGGCGACTGGACTGGACGCAGACGCAGGAGCTGGACCGCCGCGCACCAGGATCGTTCGAGACGCCGCTGGGTCGGAAAATTCCGATCGACTATGGCGGGGCGGTGCCCGAAATCTCGGTCCGGTTGCAGGAAATGTTCGGAGTGACGCGCCACCCGGTCATCGGGGATGAACCGTTGAAGATCACCCTGCTGTCGCCGGCACAGCGTCCGATCCAGATCACGCGCGATTTGCCGGGTTTCTGGGCGGGGTCCTATGCGGATGTGCGCAAGGATATGCGGGCGCAATATCCCAAACACCCCTGGCCGGAAGATCCGACTCAGGCCGACCCGACCCTTCGCGCCAACAGGCGCCACAAGTGAAGACAGCTCCCCGCGCGGGATTTTCAGTGAATTTTCGTGACCGCCACCGGGTGTGCGTGAGCACGTGGTAGAGTCGGAGCGGCAACACTTTCCGGAAATGAAAGCTCGTTGAAAACACTCAGTTAGGTTCCTAAATGATATCTGCCTAATGTAGGTTATGGAAACTGACGCGAACACATGAAAAACAAGCTACAAAAGCTCTGGAACGAGGTCGGCAAACCTCTGTTTCAGCGCCCGGAACGGGTGCAGTTTGCCGCGCTTTGCACACGCAGAACCGAAACCGGTGAGGATGTTCTGCTGATCACCAGCCGCGAAACCAAAAGGTGGGTCATTCCCAAGGGCTGGCCGATTGACGGCCTCGACGGGGCCGAGACCGCTTTGCAGGAAGCGTGGGAAGAGGCCGGCGTGCGGGCCACTTCTTTCGAGAAAACGCCGATCGGGCATTTCACCTATGACAAGATCCTGAAAGACGGCACATCCCAGGCGGTCCGGACAAATGTCTACCGCATACCGGTGACGGAACTGTCGGATCAATACCCCGAGGCGCATGAGCGTCAGCGGTGCTGGGTGTCGCCCAAAGTGGCCGCGGAACGTGTGAACGAGCCGGAATTGCGCGATTTGCTGCTGCATTTGTAACAGTAAAACGTAAAATTGATGACATGTCGGTTGCCCAACCTGCCGAAAACCGTTAGCGGCCTGCATCCAAATCCCTAACGGCCCAAACAGATGTCAGAATCGCAGACCAAATCCCGCTGGCGCGCACTGGACAGCGACCTTCACCGTATTTCACGGCTCGAGCATGCGAATGCGCATGTGGCGCGGCCGTTGCTGGCCCCGGGGATCGCGCTGGCCTTCATCGCGCTGGCCGGTTTGTCCGCAGCGGTACTGTTCGGTCAGGCCGATGGCAGTCTGATCGTGGTCGCGGCCGCAGGGTTCGGGGCCTATATGGCGATCAATATCGGCGCCAATGACGTGGCCAACAATATGGGCCCTGCGGTAGGTGCCAACGCTCTGACCATGGGCGGTGCGATCCTGATCGCCGCCGTGGCCGAAAGCGCCGGAGCTTTGTTGGCCGGCGGCGATGTGGTTTCGACCATCTCGAAAGGCATCATCGATCCGATGTCGGTGCAAAACAACAACGTCTTCATATGGGCGATGATGGCAGCGCTGATTTCATCGGCTATGTGGGTCAACCTGGCCACCTGGATCGGCGCGCCGGTGTCCACGACCCATTCGGTGGTCGGCGGCGTCATGGGCGCCGGAATTGCGGCGGCCGGGCTGAGCGCGGTGAGCTGGGGCACCATGGGGGCCATTGCCGCCAGCTGGGTCATTTCGCCGGTGCTGGGCGGCGCAATCGCCGCCTGTTTCCTTGCGCTGATCAAGGCCAAGATCCAGTATCAGGACGACAAGATTGCCGCTGCCCGCTTTTGGGTTCCGATCCTCGTCGCGGTCATGGCGGGGGCATTTGCCACCTATCTGTCCGTCAAGGGCCTGAAGCGGATCGTGAAGATCGATCTGGAATACGCCCTGCTGATCGGTCTAGCCGCAGCCCTGCTGGTCTGGGCGGTTACCGTGCCTTGGGTGCGTCGAAAGTCCGAAGGTCTTGAAAACCGCACCCGATCGCTGAAAACCCTTTTCGGGTTGCCTCTGGTGATTTCGGCCGCGTTTCTGAGTTTTGCCCACGGTGCCAATGACGTCGCCAACGCGGTTGGCCCGCTTGCGGCGATTGTGCACGCGGCAGAGTTCGGAGATTTCTCGGCCAAGGTGTCCATTCCCACTTGGGTGATGGTCATTGGGGCCTTCGGCATCTCGTTTGGCCTGTTCCTGTTCGGCCCCAAGCTGATCCGTATGGTCGGAAGCCAGATCACCAAACTGAACCCGATGCGCGCATTCTGCGTGGCCCTGTCGGCAGCCATTACGGTGATCTTCGCCAGTTGGCTGGGCCTGCCCGTCAGCTCGACCCACATCGCTGTGGGCGCGGTTTTCGGGGTTGGCTTCTACCGCGAGTGGCACTCGGACCGCCGACGGAAAGTTACCAACCGCCGGCGCTCTTCCGAGTTGCAGCTGGCACCTGAAGAGTACCAACGCCGCAAGCTGGTACGCCGGTCACATTTCATGACCATTGTGGCGGCATGGGTCATTACAGTGCCTGCGGCAGCGGCAATGTCTGCGGTGATATTCTGGGTGCTGACGGCGTTTTCCTGAGCTGTCTCAAGCCCGGACCCGGTCCGGTGTCAAAGGCTCGGCAGGGGCCCTTTCGATCAGGGCCTGAACCTTTGTGCATAGTGGCGCCGAAGTGCCAGCTTCATTGGCGATGCGAACGATCTCGCCCTGCAAACTGTCGATTTCCGTCGGCCGGCCTGCCGCCAGGTCATAGGCCATGGATGTGCGTGCGCTGGGGTCAATCGTCAGCATCCGGGATGCAATCCGGGTAAAAAGCGGTGTTGGCAGACGCAAGACATATGGCGTCATCCACGCCGGAAGCGGCGTGGTCGACGCGACGGGATGACCGGCGGCTTTCAGCACGCGCAGTGCCTCACCCATCTGATCGGCCATCAAACGCCGCCACGCCCGGTTCATGAGCTGTTCGCGCAGGGTCAGGCCGGACAGGGCATTCAGGGCGTTGTTGAGGTTGATGACCAGTTTGCCCCATTGCACCGCCTGAATATCGTCACTTTCAGACACCGGCAAATCCGCGTTGCCCAGCGTCCGACCCAATGCGCCCGTTCCGCTTTCGATAACGATATCGCCTGATGTTGCCCGGTGGAAACAGGCGGGTTCTGTCGGCACAACGTTGAATGGCACCATTCCGGCGCGCACATCGTGCCCCGGCAAGGCTGCGCGCAGGATGCGTGCGTTTTCCATACCATTTTGCCACGACACAATCGGTGCGCTTGTCGGGGTGAAGCGGGCTATAGAGCGATGTACTCTTCGCGGGTTACGTAGCTCATGCCAGAGACCCCGCCGTGTCAGCACGGTAAGCCGCCTCTTCAAAAGCGGTGATATCCTCTTCTCTGTAGAGTACCTTTTTGTGTGAAAGCTTTAGGAAAGCGGGGCCAGTACCGCGCATTCTCATCATGGCTAGTGCGTATGTTGTGGTACGCCACCGCGCCGCGACTTCTTTGGTCGTTAGGAGCTTATCGCCCATAGCAACACCCTCTCCCCCTTGCAGGGGATACGACGTTGCCCAAGCGTCAGAATGGTGCCATGCGTTTAACTAAGCAGTGTCGGCGGTAGCTCTGCTGGTAGGCGTCTCATTTCTCGCAGGTCGTAACCTATTGATATTTATAACATAATACGTTGTGGATGTCAAGTATTATTTTTCTTGTTAACTATTTACTGCAAACTTGCAAACCTAGTTTTGCTAAGTTGCAAACTACCGAAGCCATCACCCTAGGGCACACAATAGGCACAGATTTAGCTGTTTATTAGCGATTTCAGGTAGATAGAATTTACCCTGTGTTAGCCAGGAGATCCTAGCGTGAGGCATCTGCTGATCAGGAGGTCTGCCATGGACGATTCGAACCCTTTCAAGGCCACACGCCCTTTGCCCACCGCCACGCGCCCGCTTTTGGGGCAAACCATTCTGGTTGTCGAGGACAGCCGTTATGCCTGCGATGCGATCCGGCTGATGTGTCTGCACAGCGGCGCGCGGATCCGGCGGGCGGACTGTCTGATATCTGCGCGGCGTCATCTGAAGATTTATCGCCCATCGGTCATTCTGGTGGATATGGGGCTGCCCGACGGGCCCGGGGCGGACCTGATTGCCGAGCTTAACGAGGCCTCGCCCCGGATCGGCGTCATACTGGGTCTGTCCGGCGACGACTGTGCCGAGCAACTTGCAATGCAGGCTGGTGCAGACGGTTTTCTGAACAAGCCCCTGAACTCTCTGGCCTGTTTTCAGCGCACCATTCTGGAGTTGCTGCCCGAAGATCGCCGCCCCGGCGGACTGCACGCCATCCAGGATGAGTTTATACGCCCCGATCCGATGGCCTATCAGGACGACATGGCCCATATCGCCGACGTTCTGGCCGGGCCAAACGACCACCGGACGCTGGACTACGCCGCGCAATTCCTGACCGGCGTGGCCCGCGATGCGGAAGACACGGTGCTGGCAGACGCCGCGCAAAAGCTGGCCGCGTCCCGGGCTGCGGGTGCGCCTGTCACCGCGCGGGCTGCGCAGGTGGCCGGTATCGTTCAGTCCCGCTTACAACAGCGGGAGGCGATCTGACATGGTCACGGCGTATTTCATCACGGCCACGCTGCTGTTTCTATGGGCCTACCGGCAGACGCGCACGGCGGCGCGCAGCATTCGGAACAACCGGCAGCATCTGGAAAACCCGCTAGACTGATCCGCTGGCTGAGCGGCTGATCGTCGTCCGGTCGGACCCCTGCGTGAGTGGTGGGGTCAGGATGCCGAGGGGAAAGGCCTTCACGCCTTGCGCCAAATGAGGTGGGTTCGTGTGGACTAAGGGATTGCATCACCCGATCAGCGCGTATCAATGCGCGAAACCTATGGCGCGATCCCGGAAACGGCCCGTCAGTGCAACCGCCCGCGCAAGGCGGGCGTTACCGGATCACTCCTGCGGAATGAGGCGCAAGCCCAGTTCCATTAGCTGATCCGAGGTCGGATCGGACGGGGCGTCCATCATCAGATCCTCGGCGCGCTGGTTCATCGGGAACATCATGACCTCGCGGATGTTCGCCTCATCCGCCAGCAGCATAACGATCCGGTCGATACCGGCAGCACAGCCACCGTGCGGCGGCGCGCCGTAATGGAAGGCATTGAACAGGGCGCCGAAGCGGGATTTGACTTCGTCCTCACCATAACCGGCCAGTTCAAAGGCCTTCAGCATGATTTCGGGTTTGTGGTTCCGGATCGCGCCCGAAACCAGTTCATAGCCGTTGCAGGCCAGATCGTACTGATAGCCGCGCACGTCCAACGGATTGCCGTTCAGCGCCTCCATCCCGCCTTGGGGCATCGAGAACGGGTTGTGCTCAAAATCGATCGCACCGGTTTCCTCGTCCTGCTCGTAGATCGGGAAATCCACGATCCAGGCAAAGGCAAAACGGTCCTTCTCGGTCAGGTTCAGTTCTTCGCCGATCACGTCGCGCCCTTTGCCTGCAACCTTTTCAAAGGCTTTCGGCTTGCCGCCCAGGAAGAAAGCCGCATCGCCGACACCCAGACCCAACTGCTGACGGATCGCCTCGGTCCGCTCGTGGCCGATGTTCTTGGCCAGCGGGCCGGCGGCCTCCATGCCTTCGCCCTGATCGCGCCAGAAGATGTAGCCCATACCGGGCAGACCTTCTTTCTGGGCAAAGGCGTTCATACGGTCACAGAACTTTCGGCTGCCACCAGTCGGCGCAGGGATGGCGCGGATTTCGGTGCCTTCCTGCTCGAGCAGCTTCGCGAATATCGCAAAGCCAGACCCACGGAAGTGGTCGGAGACCACTTGCATTTTGATAGGATTGCGCAGGTCGGGCTTGTCGGTGCCGTACCACAGGGCCGAGTCCTTGTAGGAAATCTGCGGCCAGTCCTGATCGACCTTGCGACCACCGCCGAATTCTTCGAACACGCCGGTCAGAACGGGTTGGATGGTATCGAACACGTCCTGCTGCTCGACAAACGACATCTCGAGGTCGAGCTGGTAGAAATCGGTAGGCGAGCGGTCGGCGCGAGGGTCTTCGTCGCGAAAGCACGGCGCGATCTGGAAATACTTGTCGAAGCCCGACACCATGATCAGCTGCTTGAACTGCTGCGGGGCCTGCGGCAGGGCGTAGAACTTGCCCGGATGCAGGCGCGAGGGCACCAGGAAGTCGCGCGCGCCTTCGGGTGACGAGGCGGTGATGATCGGCGTTTGATACTCGCGGAAGCCCTGATCCCACATACGTTTGCGCATCGAGGCGACAACGTCCGAGCGCAGGGTCATGTTCTGCTGCATCGCCTCGCGGCGCAAGTCCAGATAGCGATAGCGCAGGCGGGTTTCCTCGGGGTATTCCTGATCGCCAAAGACCATCAGCGGCAGTTCTTCGGCGGCGCCCAGCACTTCGAGTTCGCGGACATATACCTCGATCTCGCCGGTCGGCAATTTCGGGTTCACCAGTTCGGCATCACGCGCCTTGACAGTGCCGTCGATGCGGATGCACCACTCGGACCGCACCTTTTCCAGGGCAGCAAAGGCGGTGCTGTCGCCGTCGCACAGCACCTGGGTTACGCCGAAATGGTCGCGCAGATCGATGAACAGCACGCCGCCGTGATCTCGGACCCGATGCACCCAGCCGGACAGGCGGACGGTTTCACCGACATTGGCGGCGGTCAGAGCGGCGCAGGTGTGGCTGCGGTAGGCGTGCATGGATCATATCCCTTCGGGCGCAGAATTCGTCGCGCCGATACACCCCGTCGGGCTTGGAAAGTCAAGGCGGGTCGCGCCGTCAAAACGGCCTTTGCACGTTGCCCGAGTAGAAATAGACGCCCAGCCCGGCCGCGAATATGATATTGCCCGCAATCGCGTGCAGCAGCACCGCGTAGAAAAACGATCCGCGCTTGCGGTAGGCCCAGGTGAACAGCAGCCCGCCGCCGAAGGTCATGAGGGCGACAATCCAGCTCCAGTACATCAGGTGCGCCAGTGAAAACAGCGCTGCATTGAGTAGATAGGCCGCGCGGCCGTCCGGCAGGATCCCGTGATAGCGGCGAAAGAACAGGGGCCGGAAAAGCAGCTCCTGCGGCAGGGCCGAGGCCAGCGGATACCCGAGCCAGATGATGGCCAGAAACTCGGGCCGCTGGAGCAGCAGGTAGAACGCTGCGTCCTGCCGTGTCCACAACACCAGGATCGAGCAGAACAGGGCCATGGCGAAGATGAACACCAACAGTTCGGCCCAGGACCAGTTGCGCCAGTTCCAGCGTAGTTCGGCCCATGAAAAGCCGGGCGTGTTGTGCAACAGAACGATCCCGATTGCCGTGAAGATGAACAGCATCGGAAACATCCAGTTCGGCGGGAAAAGGACCGCAATCAGGACCGGGGCCACAACGAAGAACAATCCGAACTCCAGCCAGAGCCGGACGCGGGTTGTCGGCGGAAGGGCCCATTCGCCAAACGCGCTCAATGCTGCACCAGTTCAGCCGGGATAAGGCCGCGAAGGGAATTGCCGACCCAGAGGTTCCGGGCGTTGCGCAGATCGGCCAGGGTAAGGACCGCCTGAGTGGTTTTTCCTGTTTCCAGAAGCTGCTGCCGCAGAATGCCCGGCAGAAGACCGCAGGTCAGTGCCGGTGTCAGGTGCTGGCCCCGCGAGGTTTCGATGAACAGGTTCGTTATGGTGCCCTCGCACAGCTCGTCCAGTTCGTTCAGGAAAATCAGCTCATCCGTTCCAGCAGGCAACGAGGCCCGGGCGGTGTCATAGGTTTCGCGTTGCGTGGTCTTGTGCCGCAACCAGATATCCGACGAAGATAGCCGTGTTTCGGCCACGGCAATCCGCCAGACTGCGGGGTTGTCGGCCAACACCCCGGTGGTCACCTCGAAACGGCCCGACACGTCCATCGTCAGACGACACCGCAGCGGGGTATCGCCCGTTATGGTCTGCAGCGCCGATTGTGCGTCGTCCGGGGAAAACGGCAGGTGCAGGGCGTTTGCGGTGCGCTGCATCCGGTTCAGATGAAGATCCAGCCGGATCATCCCCTGTCCCGGCCGGTAGGCCAGTGTTTCAATCAGGCGGAAGTCAGTCTCGGCTGGCGGGCAAAGCGGGCTTTCCATAGCGCTTCCTCATATTCGGACGGGGCGGTGCTGTCCCAGACGACACCGCCGCCGACATTCAGCGTGGCCGCGCCGTTTTCCACCATCAGGGTCCGGATCGCCACGTTGAATTCCGACCGTCCGTCCGGCGCTGCCCAGCCGATTGTGCCGCAATAAATGTCGCGCGGCCAGAGTTCGAGGTCGGACAAAATCTCCATCGCGCGGATTTTGGGCGCGCCGGTGATCGAGCCACAGGGAAAAAGTGCCGTGAGGATATCGGACAATTCCGCGCCCATATGAAGTTGCGCCTGCACCAGCGAGACCATCTGATGCACGGTGGCGTAGGTTTCGACCTTGAACAGTTCGGGCACCCGGACCGACCCGGGCAGGGCGACGCGGCTGATATCGTTGCGCAGCAGATCGACGATCATCAGGTTCTCGGCGCGGTTCTTGTCGTCGGTCGACAGGAATGCGCGGCGGCGGGCATCTTCGGCCATGTCCTCGCTGCGCGGCTGGGTGCCCTTCATCGGGCGGGTTTCGATCCCGCGGTCGGCGTCGGTGCGGAAAAACAGCTCTGGCGAGCGGCTGAGCAGATCGGGCAGATCGTCTTGCTCGATCAACGCGCCGTGGCCTACAGGCTGGCCTGCAGCAAGGGCCGCGTATAGCGCGGCGGTGTCGCCTTCGACCGTCAGATCGATCGGAAAGGTCAGATTGGCCTGATAAATGTCCCCGGCCCCGATCGCGTCATGAACCTGTCGAAAGGCGCGGGTATACCGGGCCTCATCCCAGCGTGGCTGAAAACCGGTCACCCCGCCGGCGGCGGCGGGATGATCACGTTGTGTGGGCGCGGCATAAACGCCAAAACACAGAAGCGGCAGGCGGCGATCTTCCGGCAGGCGGTCGTTCAGGCGCGGCTCTAAAACATAGCCAAGCTCGTAGCTGGCGTAGCCTGCCAGCCATGCACCGTCAGCGCGCGCCGAATCCAGCGCCGCCATCGCCTGGGGCACGTCCTCCGCCCTGTCCGCGCGGATCACTCTGGCTGGCCGGTCGAAACTGGTTCCGGGTCCGGCTGGCCCCTGATCGAAACGAATTCGCACGTGCATCCTCAATTTACCGTGCTGCGCGGTATAGAGAATACGGCGGTAAGGGAAAGAGGGGAAAGCGGCAATTTCATCCCTGTTTCCGATCCCCCTTGAACCTTTTGGCGCGGTCCCTATAACGCAGGACAATTTGGGCACTCGGAGGGTGCCCTGACTCGCGGACAATCGAAGGAACCAGGCCATGCCCAGAAGAACCGACATCCAGTCGATCATGATCATCGGGGCCGGCCCCATTGTCATCGGACAGGCCTGCGAATTCGACTATTCGGGCGCACAGGCCTGCAAGGCGCTGCGGGAAGAAGGGTACCGGGTCATTCTGGTGAACTCGAACCCCGCCACGATCATGACCGACCCCGGTCTTGCGGATGCCACCTATATCGAACCGATCACGCCCGAAGTGGTTGCCAAGATCATCGAGAAAGAGCGCCCAGACGCTCTGCTGCCCACGATGGGCGGGCAGACCGGTCTGAACACCTCGCTGGCTTTGGAAGAGATGGGTGTGCTCGAGAAGTTCGGGGTTGAGATGATTGGCGCCAAGCGCAATGCCATCGAAATGGCCGAGGACCGCGCCCTGTTCCGCGAGGCGATGGACCGGCTGGGTCTTGAGAACCCCAAGGCAACCATCGTGACCGCACCCAAGCGCGAGAACGGCTCCACCGATCTGGATGCCGGCGTACAGATGGCGTTGGACGAACTGGAAGAAATCGGCCTGCCTGCGATCATCCGCCCCGCCTTTACACTGGGCGGAACCGGCGGTGGTGTTGCTTATAACCGCGAGGATTATATTCATTTTTGCCGCTCCGGCATGGATGCCTCGCCGGTGAACCAGATCCTCATCGACGAAAGCCTGCTGGGCTGGAAGGAATACGAGATGGAGGTGGTGCGCGACACCGCCGACAACGCCATCATCGTCTGTTCCATCGAAAACGTGGACCCGATGGGCGTGCACACCGGCGACTCGATCACCGTGGCCCCTGCCCTGACACTGACCGACAAGGAATACCAGATCATGCGCAACGGCTCGATCGCCGTTCTGCGTGAGATTGGCGTCGAAACAGGTGGGTCGAACGTGCAGTGGGCGATCAACCCTGAAGATGGCCGTATGGTCGTGATCGAGATGAACCCGCGCGTGTCGCGCTCCTCGGCGCTGGCCTCGAAAGCGACCGGTTTCCCGATTGCCAAGATCGCCGCCAAGCTTGCTGTGGGCTATACACTGGACGAACTGGACAACGACATCACCAAGGTCACGCCCGCGTCGTTCGAGCCAACAATCGACTATGTCGTCACCAAGATCCCGAAATTCGCCTTCGAGAAATTCCCGGGCAGCGAACCCTACCTGACCACCGCGATGAAGTCCGTGGGTGAGGCGATGTCCATCGGCCGCACGATCCACGAATCGATGCAGAAGGCGCTGGCGTCGATGGAATCGGGCCTGACCGGATTTGACGAGATCGAAATTCCGGGGTTTAGCATCGGCCTGTGGGACGAGGTCGAAAGCGGCGACGACAAGGCGCACGTCATCAAGGCGATCAGTCAGCAGACGCCCGACCGCCTTCGCACCATCGCGCAGGCCATGCGCCACGGCCTGACCGATGACGAGATTTTCGGCGTCACCAAGTTTGACCCGTGGTTCCTGGCCCGTATCCGCGAGATCATCGAGGCCGAGCGCACGGTCCGCAAAGACGGCCTGCCGGTAACCGAGGACGGCATCCGCAAGCTGAAAATGCTGGGCTTCACCGATGCGCGTCTGGGCAATCTGTCTGGCCGCGACGAAGCCAACGTCCGCCGCGCCCGCCGCAATCTGGGTGTGAATGCTGTGTTCAAACGTATCGACACCTGTGCCGCCGAATTCGAAGCACAGACGCCCTATATGTACTCGACCTACGAAGCCCCGATGATGGGTGAGGTTGAATGCGAGGCGCGTCCGTCGGACCGCAAGAAGGTTGTCATCCTCGGTGGTGGCCCGAACCGGATCGGTCAGGGCATCGAGTTCGACTATTGCTGCTGTCACGCCTGTTTCGCGCTGACCGAAGCTGGGTATGAGACCATTATGGTCAACTGCAACCCCGAGACGGTCTCGACCGACTATGACACCTCGGACCGCCTGTATTTCGAGCCGCTGACCTTTGAACACGTCATGGAAATCCTGACGAAGGAACAGGAAAACGGCACGCTGCACGGCGTCATCGTTCAGTTCGGCGGTCAGACCCCGCTGAAACTGGCCAACGCGCTGGAGGCCGAAGGCATTCCGATCCTCGGCACCACACCGGACGCCATCGACCTGGCCGAAGACCGCGAACGGTTCCAGGCGCTGGTCAACGAGCTGGGTCTGAAGCAGCCCAAGAACGGTATCGCCTCGACCGGCGAACAGGCGCTTGAGATCGCCGAAAAGATCGGTTTCCCGCTGGTGATCCGCCCGTCCTACGTGTTGGGTGGCCGCGCGATGGAAATCGTGCGCGATATGGATCAGCTGAAACGCTATATCAACGAGGCCGTGGTTGTGTCTGGCGACAGCCCGGTTCTGCTGGACAGCTATCTGGCCGGTGCGGTCGAACTGGACGTGGATGCCCTGTGCGACGGCACTGACGTGCATGTGGCCGGCATCATGCAGCATATCGAGGAAGCAGGTGTGCATTCGGGCGACTCGGCCTGTTCGCTGCCGCCTTATTCGTTGTCGAAGGAGATCATCGGCCAGATCAAGGAACAGGCGTTCAAACTGGCCAAGGCGCTGAACGTCGTCGGCCTGATGAACGTGCAGTTCGCGATCAAGGACGACGAGATTTTCCTGATCGAGGTCAACCCGCGCGCCAGCCGCACGGTGCCGTTTGTCGCCAAGGCGACCGACAGCGCGATCGCCTCGATCGCGGCGCGGGTGATGGCGGGCGAAAAGCTTTCGAACTTCCCGATGCGTCCGGCCTACAAGACCGTGGACGACACCAAGATCGCCGATCAGATGACACTGGCCGACCCGGACATGCCGTGGTTTTCGGTTAAAGAGGCGGTGCTGCCCTTTGCCCGCTTCCCCGGCGTCGACACGATCCTGGGTCCCGAAATGCGCTCGACCGGGGAAGTGATGGGCTGGGACCGCAGCTTCCCGCGCGCCTTCCTGAAGGCGCAGATGGGCGCCGGGATGGTCCTGCCGTCTTCGGGGCGCGCGTTCATCTCGATCAAGGACGCGGACAAGGGCCGGACGATGCTTGAAGCGGCGCAGGTGCTGGTGGCGCAGGGCTTTACGCTTGTCGCAACCCGGGGCACGCAAAGCTGGCTGGCTGAACAGGGCGTGCCCTGCGACGTGGTCAACAAGGTTTATGAAGGCCGCCCGGACGTGGTCGACATGCTGAAAGACGGTCAAGTTCAGTTGCTGATGAACACCACCGAAGGCGCGCAGGCGGTCGAGGACAGTAAGGCCATCCGCTCGATCGCGCTCTATGACAAGATCCCCTATTTCACCACCGCTGCCGCAAGCCATGCGGCCGCGCTGGCGATCAAGGCGCAGGCCGAGGGTGATGTCGAGGTCAGGTCGCTGCAGGGCTGACACGGTTCAGCGCCCCAAAATGTCACGCGAAACCCTCGGAGCAATCCGGGGGTTTTTTCTGGCTCGGGCAGGCTGTTCACATAGTCGGGTAAGCAAAAGCAATCACGCCGGAGGTTACATCACCCGGCGTGTTCCCGCGCATTCCCTTAGGTCACCCAACCTTGATCTGCCCGCCTTGCATCGGCATTTTGTGCTGATCCAGACCAATCAGGACCGACCATGTATACGCCTGCCATCACCGGCTCCGGGGTTTTCACACCCGAAAATGTCATCACCAATGCCGAGCTTGTCGAAGCGTTCAACGCCTATGCCGACAAACAGAACGCCGCGAACGCGCAGGCCATCGCGGACGGGCGCATGGAGGCGATGCAGCATTCGTCGGAAGAGTTCATCCTGAAGGCGTCAGGGATCGAAAACCGTTATGTGATGGACAAATCCGGCGTTCTGGATCCGGACGTGATGCACCCGCTTCTACGGCAGCGCGGCGATGATGAGCCGGGGATCATGACCGAAATGGCGGTGGATGCCTGCAAAAAGGCCATGACGCAGGCCGGTCGCACGGCGGATGACATTGATCTGGTGATCTGCGCTGCCTCGAACCACGAGCGCGCTTATCCTGCCATTGCGATCGAGATACAGCAGGCGCTTGGTATCTCGGGCTTCGGGTTTGACATGAATGTCGCCTGTTCCTCGGCCACGTTCGGGATTCAGGCGGCTGCGGATATGGTCCGGTCGGGGTCTGTCCGGGCGGCGCTGGTGGTCAACCCCGAGATCTGCTCGGGCCATCTGGAATGGCGCGACCGCGATTGCCACTTTATTTTCGGCGATGTTGCAACCGCCACGCTGATCGAGCGGCAGGAGGATGCCACGGGCGCCCATTTTGAGATTCTCTCGACCCGCTGCGCCACGGCATTTTCCAACAACATCCGCAACAACAACGGCTTTTTGCGCCGCGCCCGACCGGCCGGGATGGAAGATCGGCGCGACATGCAGTTCATGCAGAACGGGCGCAAGGTGTTCAAGGAGGTGCTGCCGATGGTCAGCCAGCACATCACCGATCACATGGAGGCCGAGGGGCTAGGCAGTGACGATCTGAAACGGCTGTGGCTGCATCAGGCCAACAAGACCATGAACGATTTCATCGGCAAAAAGGTTCTGGGCCGCGTGCCCGACCCGGGTGAGCAGCCCAATATCCTGCAGGATTACGCAAACACCTCATCCGCCGGGTCGATCATTGCATTCTCGAAATACTCGGACGATTTGGAAGATGGCCAGATCGGCCTGATCTGTTCCTTTGGGGCCGGCTATTCGGTCGGCTCTGTGATTGTGAAGCGGAGAGGCTGAGTTCACAATCATTCGGGCAAGCGTCTGTTCACGAAAATCGCATCTCGGACCCGAGTTCCGGCGGTTCAGCTGACGCTTTCTTCTTCCAGATGCAGCTTCATTTCGATCAGCACCTGCTGCAACAGGCTGGTTTCTCTCAGCAGCCGCTTTGCCTCGTTCACGGTGATGATACCGTCTTCGATGGCAGCCTGGTATTCGGTCATCAGCATCGCAAAACGCTGACTTAAGGCGATGACGTCCGAGTTCACGCCGCCGGTGCGCGGGGAGTCGGAATTCCGGCCGTCATACGACAATGTGATGTTATTGAGATCGGCCAGCGCTGAGGTAACGTGGGGAAAGCCTGCCACCGTCTCAAGCCTCGCTACGGCGTCCACCGGCATGAACCGGTCGCTGTGTTCGGCGTTGTCTGAATAGTACCGCCCAAGTGTCGCTTTGGACTTGCCCGTTATCTTACAGGCAGATTCGATTCCCACATCTTTGACCAGTGCTTCGGTATGCTTTTTCAGATAGGCCCCGATATCTGCCATTGTTTTACCTTTGTTACCTGTAATCACCCTTCAGCCGACCGCATTTGGGGGAAAGGGTGGGGAAATTTCCCATATTCGATTCATAATTGAAATGTCATATATTGGCTATCCCTCAGATATGCGGGGATTTTGTGAGTGAGTGGCGGCATTTCAAGCCGGTAATGAGTGATCGCGGAGCTGATTCTTAGCTCCGCTCTGTTTAGGCCATATGTTGGCCGACGGCGTCGTTGTTGTGGGCGCGCGGGTTCCATCCCCAGAGAGCATCTGCTCGGCCCATGCAACCGCAACGGCGACGTCGCTTCCTCAATGCCATTGATGACTTGCCCCCTTGGTTCACCCGATTTAGACCCGGCCCATGGCAAAACTGTATTTCAACTATTCCACCATGAACGCGGGCAAATCGACCGTGTTGCTGCAGGCGTCGCACAACTATCGCGAGCGGGGCATGGATACCTATCTGATGACCGCCGCGCTGGATGGACGGGCCGGTGTCGGTCGCATCGCCTCTCGCATCGGAATATCCGCCGAAGCGGATGTGTTCGCAACGGAAGACGACGTTTTTCAGATGATCCAAGATCGCCGGAACAAAGGCAAAATCGCCTGCGTCTTCGTCGATGAGGCGCAGTTTCTGACCGAGGATCAGGTATGGCAACTGGCCCGCGCGGTGGACGATCTGGATGTTCCCGTGCTGGCGTATGGGTTGCGGGTTGATTTTCTCGGAAAGCTGTTCCCGGGCTCGGCCGCCCTGCTGGCGTTGGCCGACGAGATGCGCGAGGTGCGCACCATCTGCAGATGCGGACGCAAAGCGACCATGGTGATCCGGCAGGACGAACATGGCCAGGCCATCACCGAAGGCGCGCAGGTGCAGATCGGCGGCAACGAAACCTATGTTTCGCTGTGCCGCAAACACTGGCGCGAGGCGGTGGGCGCCTAAACCAGGTTGGGCAACGGACGCCCCGCAACAAAGGCCGCGACATTGTCCAGCGCCATCTGCCCCATATCGGTACGCACTTCCTCGGTGGCTGTGCCCAGATGCGGCAACAATGTCACGTTTTCCATATCACGAAGGGCCTGAGGGACGATCGGTTCGAATTCGTATACGTCCAGACCCGCGCCCGCGATTCGGCCGTCTTGCAGGGCCGCAATCAGGGCGGCCTCGTCCACAACCTCGCCCCTCGCGATGTTGATCAGCAGGCCGGACGGCTTCATCGCCTCAAGAACCTGCGTGTTGACCAGATGCCTTGTTTCCGCGCCGCCGGGGACGGCAAGCACCAGGAAATCGACAGACGCAGCAAGGTCGCTCAGTTTGGGGATGTAGTCAGCGGGAAAATCGACGTCCTTTGGGCTGCGGGACTGATAGGCAACCTGCATACCGAACCCGAAATGACAGCGCCGTGCGATGGCCTGCCCGATACGGCCCATGCCCACGATGCCGACCCGCTTGCCGGTCACGTGGTGGCCCAGCATCTGGGTCGGGTGCCACCCCCGCCAGCCAGCCGAACGGACCAGCCGCTCACCCTCGCCCGCACGGCGAGCAGTGGATAGCAAAAGGGTCATGGCGATGTCAGCGGTGGCGTCCGTGACAGCGCCAGGCGTGTTGGTAACGGCGATACCTGCCGACCGTGCCGCATCCACGTCGATATGGTTGTAACCCACGCCGAAATTGGCCAGCAGCTTGCATCGCGGTGCGGGCACCTCACCGATGATCTGTGCCGAGAACTGATCGCCCAGCGTCGGCACCACCAGATCGAACTCGGTCAAGGCACGATGCATTTCAGCGTGGTCAAGCGGCGTGGTTTCAGACCTGATCTGGACGTCGAACTCGGCGCGGGCGCGGGCTTCGACGGCGGGTGTCATCGGTCGGGTGATCCAGAGCTTCATCAGTGCATCCGCCCGCCCAGCGGGACCTTGCCATCAGGGCCGATCAGAACGATCTCGCCATTCTCGTCCGGCAGGCCAAGCACCAGAACTTCGGACATGAAACGTCCGATCTGGCGCGGCGGAAAGTTGATCACGGCCATCACCTGTTTGCCAACAAGCCCGGACGGGTCGTAATGGGCCGTGACCTGAGCCGAGGTTTTGCGCTCGCCGATCTCGTCGCCGAAGTCGATCCACATCTTGATCGCGGGTTTGCGGGCCTCGGGATATGGTTCCGCGCGCACCACCTGACCCACGCGGATATCGACCTTCAGAAAATCGTCGAAGGAAATCTCACTCACGCGACAGCTCCCTCGACCGGTTGGTTGCAGCGCCGACGGCGCGGTGCAGAAGATCCGGGAACCCGGTTTCCTCGTGCATCAGAACCTCAAGCGCGGCCTGCGTTGTCCCGTTGGGCGAGGTGACATTGATGCGCAGTTGTGCGGGGTCTTCCTCGGCTGCCATGGCCAGCGCACCGGCCCCGGCCACGGTGGATTTGGCCAGCTTCATCGCCAGTTCGTGCGGCAGGCCATGCGCCTCGCCCGCCTTGGCGAGCGCTTCGATCAGGTGGAACACATAGGCCGGACCCGACCCGCTGAGGCCGGTTACGGCATCCATCTGGTCCTCACTCTCCAGCCGGACCGTCTGCCCGATGGCCGAGAGAAGGGATTCGGCCAGATCCGCATCGGCGTCTGTGGCGTTGGCGTTGCCGATCAGCGCGGTAATGCCCTGGCGGATCGCTGCGGGCGTGTTCGGCATGGCGCGGATGATCGGGGTGCCCTGCCCCAGAACGTCCTCGAACGTGGCCAGAGAAGTTCCGGCTGCAACAGAGATGAACAGGCTGGTGCCACCGCCCAGCGCCTTGATCGCGGGCAGCGCGTCGCCCATCATCTGCGGTTTGACGGCAACAAGCACCACGGCGGGCGCTTCGGGCAACGGTGTGTTGATGTTCACGCCCTGCGCCTTGAGCCAGTCGGACGGATAAGGGTCGATAACCCAGACCGAAGATGCGGGAAGACCATGCTCAAGCCATCCGGCGAGCATGGCGGACCCCATCTTGCCACATCCCAAAAGCACAAGCCCCTGATCGGCGACGCGTGACATATCCATGATTGCCCCTCTCGTAACGTAACGATTCAGGGCAAAGCTTTACGCGCGGCCGTAGGCCTCTGCAATGGCGACCTGAATGGCCTCTTCCGGGGTACGGTTGCCCCACGTGACCAGTTGTATCGCCGGGTAATACCGCTCGGCGCTGAGAACGGCGGCGTTGATCATCGTATCGATCTGCTCGGCGCTGGCCATCTGGCCGCCCGCCAGCACCAGACCATAGCGGTAGACCATCAGTTTCTGGTTGGCCCAGTAGGTAAATGCCCCAGCCCAGCACTGATCGTTCATCTTGTTGAGCAGCTCGTAAAGCTGCATTTCCCGTTCGGCCGGCGGTTCCATTTCGAACGAACAGACCATCCGCAGTGTTTCGTCATAGTTGGACCAGGCCAGCGTGATCGAATAGGTCCGCCACTGGCCTTCGACGGCCATGGCAATCTGGTCATCGCCGATGCGGTCAAAATCCCAGTCGTGGTGTTCGGCCAGATGTTCAACAATATCAATCGGATGAAGGTCTTCTTCTAGAAACTGTTCGGAAAGGGCCATAATGCCACCTCGCTCCTTCTCTAGCATTTCGGGGCTGGCAGCGCCCCATTGCTAGTTGCCTGCTCTACAAGCCGGGCTTCCCCCTTAGGCCTGTACTAAATATGGTGCGATGTGGTTGATATTCTGACAACCCCCATTCTTGGGGATAACAGCAATAAGTTGTGGACAGCCTGCAACGGCATCCAAAATATTGGCACTTTGCCCAGCTTTTTCTTGATTAAATTCTGCGACGCGTCAAAATACACCGCATCGCACAACCCGTTAATTCGGATTGCGCGGCAGAAAATTTTGTCCTGAAAACTTGGTCAACGCGGCGCGAACGGAACGTTACTTGTCCAGTTTCGCCTCAAGCGCTGCAATTCGCGCTTCGAGCGCCGCATTTTCTTCGCGCGCTTTCTGGGCCATGGCACGGACGGCATCAAATTCTTCGCGGGTGACGAAATCACGGTCGGCCAGCCAGCGGTCGATCATCGACTTCATCGCGTTTTCGGCCTCTTCCCGCGCGCCCTGTGCCACGCCCATCGCGTTGGTCATCAGCTGGGATACGTCGTCCAGGATTTTGTTGCGGGTTTGCATGTCTCTAACTCCGGTTTCGCGGTTGGTCCCTATATGGGTAAAGAATGAGCCGGACTCAAGGTTGACTTGCCCTGCAAAGCCCGGGCAATGAGACGCACATGCAGGCTGTTCTGAATTTTCCCGATCTGTCGCCCGAATTGTTCTCGATCTCGCTGTTCGGGATGGAGTTCGCGCTGCGATGGTACGCACTGGCTTACATCGCCGGCATTCTGATCGCGTGGCGGATGGCGCTGTCCGCATTGCGTCGCCCTGCCCTGTGGCCCGGCGAGGTGCCGCCTCTGCGCAAGGAACAGCTGGAGGATCTGGTCACGTGGATCATCCTTGGCGTCATTCTGGGCGGACGGCTGGGGTTCGTGCTGTTTTATCAGCCCGGATACTACCTGTCGCATCCGCTGGATATCCTGAAAGTCTGGCAAGGCGGCATGGCCTTTCACGGCGGATTGCTGGGCGTGGTTGTCGCCGCATATCTTTATGCAAGGCGGCATAATATACCGGCGCTGTCTCTGGCCGATCTGATCGCCCACACCGTACCGCCGGGATTGTTGCTTGGGCGACTGGCAAATTTCATCAATGCGGAACTCTGGGGGCGGCCAAGCGATGCGCCATGGGCTATGATCTTTCCCGGCATGGCCGCGCAGGACTGCCCCGGCGTTGTGGCGGGCATGTGCGCGCGCCACCCTTCACAATTGTATGAGGCTGCACTTGAAGGCATCCTGCTTGGCGCGCTTTTGCTGTGGCTGGCCTATCGGCGCGGGGCGTTCCGCAAACCCGGCCTGATCATGGGCGTGTTTCTGGCCGGATACGGCGCGTCGCGTTTTATAGTCGAGTTCTTCCGCCAGCCGGATGCGCAGTTTGTTTCTCCCGGCAACCCGTTGGGTCTTGCGTGGCATGTGGGCGGCTATGGGCTGACGATGGGACAGTTGTTGTCTCTGCCGATGATCGCTCTTGGCCTGTGGTTTGCCCTGCGTGCCCGGGCGGCGAAATGACCCTGACCGATCACCTGCTGGCACGGATCGGGCAGGACGGCCCGATGACGATTGCCGATTACATGAGCGAATGCCTGCTGCATCCTGATTTGGGATACTACACAACCCGCGACCCGCTGGGCGTGCAGGGCGATTTCATTACCGCACCCGAAATAAGCCAGATGTTCGGAGAAATGCTCGGCTTGTGCCTGGCGCAAAGCTGGCTGGATCAGGGAAGTCCGTCGCGGATTGCATTGGTTGAACTCGGTCCCGGTCGCGGAACCCTGATGGCCGATATCCTGCGCGCGACGCGGGAGGTTCCCGGCTTTCATGACGCGGCGCGGGTGCTGTTGCTGGAGGCATCACCCACACTGCGCGCCATGCAGGCGGAGACTCTGAAGGACTACGCACCCGTTTGGATCGACGCGATCGATGAATTGCCAAGCCTTCCCACTTATCTTGTAGCTAATGAGTTCTTTGATGCCCTGCCCATCCGGCAATTCCTGCGTGACGGCGAGGGTTGGCGCGAGCGTCTGATCGGCGCGGATCAGGGTGCGCTGCATTTTGGTCTGGGGCCATTGGGGTCGCAAATTGCCCTGCAAGACCGGCTTGAGGATACAATGGATGGCGATTTGGTCGAGCTTTGCGCAGCTGCGGCGCCTTATCTCACCGAAATTGCCGGTCGCATAGCGGCGTATGGAGGAGTTGGCCTGATCGTGGATTACGGCGACTGGCGATCGCTGGGCGACACGTTGCAGGCACTGCGCGGGCATCAGCGGTCAGACGTGCTGACGGATCCGGGCCAGGCCGACCTGACGGCCCATGTTGATTTCGAACCCCTTGCAGCGGCCAGCCGGACAGCGGGCTGTGCCCACACGCGCCTGACCCCACAGGGCGTTTTCCTTGAGCGGCTGGGGATAACGGCACGCGCGCAAAGACTAGCTCAATCGTTAACCGGTCCGGCACTGGATTCGCTGGTCTCGGCACATCGCCGGTTGACGCATCCCGAGGAAATGGGAAACCTGTTCAAAGTGCTGGGCCTCTATCCGGCAAACGCTTCTCCACCACCGGGACTGGAACCATGACGCTCGAGATTCTGACATCTGATCTTCTTTCCCCTGTCCGACATGGGTTTTTCAGCCGCCGCGGCGGGGCGTCATCCGGAATCTTCTCGGGGCTGAACTGCGGGTACGGGTCGTCTGACCAGACCGACGTTGTAACCGTGAACCGCAGCCGGGTGGCCGATGCGATGGCAGTTGCCCCCGACGCGCTGATCGGTGTGCATCAGGTGCATTCCCCGACCGTCCTGACGGTCGATGCCCCGGTTACCGGTGAGAAGCCAAAGGCGGACGCGGTTGTGACCGCAACGCCCGGGCTGGCCCTGACGATCCTGACGGCCGACTGCCAGCCAGTGCTGTTTGCTGATCCAAACGCAAATGTGATCGGGGCCGCACATGCCGGGTGGCGCGGTGCCCTGGATGGTGTGCTGGAAGCCACGTTGGAGGCCATGGTGGCCCTGGGCGCGCGCCGCGAAGACACCATTGCGGTGATCGGCCCCACGATCTCGCAACGCGCATATGAGGTTGGGCCGGAGTTTTTGGATGACTTTGCCGCGGACTCGCCCGATAACATGCGGTTTTTCGCAAATGGGCAAGGCGATCGGCTTCATTTCGATCTGCCCGCCTTTGGCCTGCACCGGCTGCGGGCGGCGGGTATCGGGCAGGCGGAATGGACACGGCATTGCACCTATTCCGACCCCGAAAGGTTCTATTCCTACCGCCGGTCGACACACGCCAAAGAGGCGGACTACGGGCGCCTGATCTCCGCGATCAGATTGTAGTTTTAGGCAAGATTAAGGCAATTTTGCCGCTTTTCCGCCACATTTGTGGTGTTTATTCTAATCAGAATCGAACGGAAATTATTGTCCGCTGTCAAACAGTTATACGTTTTGACCTTTGATTGGCGCGGCAATGTTAACAAAAGGGAACCGCTTACCTTCAATTTGTCCTCAATTGATCCCGGATCAGCCTTATCGGTGCCGCAAATCAGCGTCACAAATGGTTCACACAAGGGAAAACGGGCCTAAGCCCCAATAATTGAGCAGGACAAAGTTATGAAGACGAGATCACGCTTTCTAAGCGCTGTTTTCGCGGCGATCAGGGATCAAAACCCTGACATGCCATGGAAGCGAGTTTCCAGCAGATCTGTCAGAGTTGCACGCCGTCTGGCGGCGCGGCGCTGATCATGAAGGCCCGCGGAACCATGCTGCCGGTTCCAAGGGCTAATACGTGCAACGGGAGGGTGCTCCGGCCCGATGCACGAGCTGCCACGACCATACTGCGTGGCGCTGATACGGGGCGTGTGTGCGTGAACAATTTCAGTTTGCGTTTGTGTGAGTTTGTCTGGGGGGTCAATGTGTTGACCAAAGTTATGCGATATTGCGTCGCGACGCGCGGGAATTCCGACTGCCGTCCTGTGGTCTCTCGTTTCATTCAAGACAAAGAACAACACCGATCTGGTGGGTCTGCCCTAGGGTTCGGCCTGCATGACCGGTATTTAGAGGGGACGGAATAAATATGACTATTCCAAATTCATTGGCACGCGCCGCCAGAAATGCCGTCGAAACGTCGGCGATGCTGCGCGAAGCCCAACAACCGCCAGTAAAGGCAAAGGCGCAGCTGCGGCGCTACGAAGTCAGCACCTTGCTGAAAAACGGTGAAGTTTCGCAAACCCGCCACATCGCACCGGCGCTGCCCATGTTCGAGGACGCGTTCTGCGCTTTCACGCGCGGTTCGCTGGTCGATACCGAACGCGGACCGATTGCAATCGAAGATCTGATGCCGGGGGATACGGTCCTGACACAGGATGGCACCTCGGAAACCGTGCTGTGGAAAGGATCCGTCACGCTGATTCCAGGACGCGAAGATTCTCGCGGCCGGACGCGGCCATTGACCCGGATCATGGCCGACACGTTCGGGATGCAGAAACCGATGTCCGGTGTCATCGCCGGACCAGCGGCCCGGCTGCTGGGCTGCCCGGCCCATTTGCGCCACCTGCATGGCGGCGCGCCGATTCTGGCACCGGTTCGGGAGTTCCAGGACGGAATGGGCGTTATCGAAACATTGCCGCCCACTCCGGTCGAACTGTTTCATATCTGCCTCAAACGGCATTCGGTGATAAGTGTTGATGGGTTATCTTTTGAGTCTTATCATCCAGGTGTTAATGCTGTTCGGATGATCAGCCACTCTTTGCGGTCGATCTATTTGAACTTGTTTGCTCATATCGAGTCGCTCAACGATTTTGGCCCGCTGCTTATGCCGCGCGCCGGAGATGGAGAGGTGGACGCGATATCAGCGTGAAATGTTAACGATTACTGCATAGTGGGGGCATAATGCAGCTAGTACTCAGTTGGATCTTATCTTTGGCGGTCGCCGCAATGCTGCCGCCGGTTACGGCACATCCAAAACGCGCGGGGGTTACGCCGTCCGGTTCATTCGTTCTTCCAGAACGTCGAAGGGCACGCCGGGCTCGTCTTTTGCGCCGCGGATGACAAGCGACGTCTTGACGCTGGCCACGTTCGGCGTGGTCAGCAAGTCGCCTGTCAGAAACTGCTGAAAGCTGCTGAGATCTGGCGCAACGCATTTCAGGATGAAATCGACTTCGCCGTTCAGCATGTGGCATTCGCGGACCAGTGGCCATTCCCGGCACCGATTTTCGAACGCGCTGAGTTCGGATTCGGCCTGGCTTTCGAGCCCGACCATGGCAAAGACCTGCACTTCGAACCCAAGTTCGCGGGCGTTGACGTCGGCGTGGTAGCCGTGGATCAGGCCTGATTCCTCGAGCGTGCGCACTCGGCGCAGACACGGCGGGGCTGATATTCCCACGCGTTTGGCCAGTTCTACATTGGTCATGCGACCGTCTGCCTGCAATTCCGCCAGAATTTTGCGGTCAATCTCATCCAGCCGTGTGGCGACCATGGAATGCTCCTGAATTTTCAGTTGTTATATCAGCGCCCAGCTAATGCGCAATATTATTTCACCGCCGCGCAATATTGTTTATTTGTAATGCAAAATTGATCGACAACGCCTGACCTGCCTGCCGTACAGGAACCGTCAGGAAGGGGCTTTAAGCCCGATCAAGCGGTCGCTATATCCATCCTCAACGGGCCGAGCGCCCACATCAGGCAGATCGAGTTGGGGGTACCATGGCCGACACAAAACACACCAAGGTTCTGATCATCGGGTCGGGACCGGCCGGATACACGGCCGGCGTTTATGCGAGCCGGGCAATGCTGGAGCCGATCCTGGTACAGGGTATCGAGCCCGGCGGCCAGCTGACCACCACAACCGATGTCGAGAACTATCCCGGCTTTACCGAGGTGCAGGGCCCCGATCTGATGATCAAGATGCAGGAACACGCAGCGGCGATGGGCTGCGAGATCATCGACGACATCATCAGCGATCTGGATATCAGCAAGCGCCCGTTCACCGCGAAGGGTGACAGCGGCACGGTTTACACGGCAGACGCGGTCATTCTTGCCACTGGCGCCCGCGCCAAGTGGCTTGGCCTGCCCTCGGAAGACAAGTTCAAGGGCTTTGGCGTATCTGCCTGCGCCACCTGCGACGGGTTCTTCTATCGTGGACAGGAGATCGTGGTGATCGGTGGCGGCAATACCGCCGTCGAAGAGGCGCTGTTCCTGACCAACTTTGCAAGCAAGGTCACGCTGATTCACCGCCGGGATGAACTGCGGGCAGAAAAAATCCTGCAGGATCGCCTGTTCAAAAACGAAAAGATCGAGGCGCTGTGGTTCCATGAACTGGACGAGGTGATCGGAACCGATGCTCCGCTGGGCGTGGAAGGCGTGCGCGTGAAGAACGTGAAAACCGGCGAGATCACGGAAATTCCTTGCAAGGGCGTATTCGTGGCCATCGGCCACGCTCCGGCCAACGAACTGGTCAAGGACACGCTGGAAACCCATATGGGTGGCTATGTCGTGACCAAACCGGGGTCCAGCGAAACCTCGGTTCCCGGTGTTTTCGCTGCGGGTGACCTGACGGACCATATCTATCGCCAGGCCGTCACCAGCGCCGGAATGGGTTGCATGGCCGCACTGGACGCCGAGCGTTTCCTGGCCGAACAGGAATAAGCAATTGGCTGAATTCACCAGCGCCGCACGGTGAATTCAGTCCTTCGCCCGATGGCCGTCTTGACCGCCGCCCTACCCCGTATCAGACTTTGGGGCACGAAAGGCCGGATATGGGTGGCATCATTGAGTAACGTTCTGTGGCGCGGCGGATGGGCTACCCGTCTTCGGATCGGCAGCGGCCTTGTCCTGTTTACCTTTGCCTTCTTCCATTTCATCAACATTGGCCTGGGCCTGTTTCACACGGATTACCTGCATGGCATGCAGGATGGGCGTCAGGCTGTGACCCGGCACGATGCCGGGGCAATCCTTCTGTATGCGGCGCTGTTCACCCATGCCGGTCTGGCGCTTTATTCCATCGCCCAGCGCAGAACCCTGCGCATGCCGTTCAGCACCGGATTGCAGGTTGTTCTGGGGTTGCTGATCCCGCTGCAGCTGATCTCTCACATTGTTCATACACGGTATGCGCACGAGATTTTCGATGTGAATGACGAGATGGGCTATATCATCATCCTGATGTGGCCCAGCATCGCGATCTGGATGCAAAGCCTGTTGCTGTTGTTGGTCTGGATACATGGCTGTATCGGCCTGCATATGTGGCTGCGCCTGACCCGTTGGTGGTCACGGGCCGTGCCCTATCTGATCGGATTGGCCGTTTTCATCCCAACCTTTGCGCTTGCGGGGCTGCTGACCGAGGGGCGGCGGCTGTGGTTGGATTTCGCCGATGATGACCTTCGCGAGCAGTATATCGAGCACTACAACTGGCCCTCCCCCGAAGCTTTCCAAACCATGTTCGGTGTCAAGAACACCTCGCTAATGGTGTTCTGGGTGGCCCTTGGGGCGACGCTTCTGATCTATTTCGGGCGCAAGATGTGGCGGCGCAGGCATTCGGTGCGTGTCCGGTATGTGGACGGCCCCGAGGTAGTGGCAGAGAAAGGCATGACCCTGCTTGAGATTTCTCAGGCCAACGGCATCCCGCACACTGCATTGTGCGGCGGCAAGGGGCGCTGCACCACCTGCCGTGTAATTGTCGAGAAAGGCGCCGACGATCTTCCGTCCCCCAGTGCAGTCGAGGCACGCAGTCTGAGCGCCGTAAACGCCCCGCAGGGCGCGCGCCTGGCCTGTCAGATTCGCCCGACCGAACCCGCAACCGTGTTCCGCATGTTCCGCCCTGAAGGCCGCCGCGGGCGCGCGCATGCCAGTCAGGGAAAAGAGCGCCAGCTTGCCGTGCTGTTTCTGGACATGCGCGGGTTCACCGCGCGCACGACCGGCCAATTGCCGTATGACATTGTGTTCCTTCTGAACCGGTTCTTTGACGCGATCGTGCCGCCCATCACTGCCCAGGGCGGTGTTGTCGACAAATACATGGGCGATGGGCTGCTGGCCGTGTTTGAAACACCGGATACCGCAAGCTCGGCCCGGGCCGGGCTGAAGGCGGCAGCCGAGATCAGCCAGGCGCTGCAGCAGTTCAACCGTCAGCTTGAGGGCGAAGGCGCACCGGGTGTCCGGATCGGCATGGGTCTGCATCTGGGCGATCTGGTTTTGGGCGAGATCGGCGCTGCCGGTTCGGCTTCTCGCACCATTATCGGGGATGCCGTGAACGTGGCCAGCCGGTTGGAAGCCGAAACCAAGGCACTGGGTGCGGAACTGCTGGTGTCCGAGACGCTTTTGCAGGCGGCGGAGTTTGATTACAGCGTTTCAGACATCCACTTTTTCGAGCTGCGCGGTGTGAGCCACCCGGTGCCGGCCCTGACCGTCAAGCGTGCATCGGAACTTGAGCTGAGCGTCGCGGCATAGGAACACATTCGCTGAATACGGCGGAATTGTTGCCAATTTGAAGAACCTCGATCGCAATTGCATTCCAAACATGGAAAATCCTTCCAATCCGGGAGAATTCGACGCATATCGTCCTTTGTTTCATGAAGGTATATGGACTCCGGGCCTGCATCGGGGCACATGCGCCGCGACGACAGGCAACACCACACTGTAATAAGAGTATTCTGATGACGATGTTAAGCAATCTGGCACCGATCCCTGAACTGTACGTATCCTATGACTCGGCCCAGAAACTGAAGGTCGAAGCCGCCGATCTGACAAGCTGGGACCTGAGCCCGCGCCAGATCTGCGATCTGGAGCTGCTGATGAATGGTGGGTTCAACCCGCTCAAGGGTTTCCTGTCCGAGGCCGACTACGACAACGTCGTGGAAAACATGCGCCTGGCTGACGGCACCCTGTGGCCGATGCCGATTACGCTGGATGTCAGCGAAGATTTTGCCGAGAACATCGAACTGGGTCAGGACATTGCCCTGCGCGACCAGGAAGGTGTCATTCTGGGCACCATGACCGTGACCGACCGCTGGACACCGGACAAGGCGCGTGAGGCCGAGAAAGTCTTTGGCGCGGACGACGACGCGCACCCGGCCGTGAACTATCTGCACAACGTGGCCGGCAAGGTATATCTGGGCGGCCCCGTTGTCGGCATTCAGCAACCGGTCCACTACGATTTTCGCGCCCGCCGCGACACCCCGAACGAGCTGCGCGCCTATTTCCGCAAGCTGGGCTGGCGCCGCATCGTGGCGTTCCAGACCCGTAACCCGCTGCACCGTGCACATCAGGAACTGACCTTCCGCGCCGCCAAGGAGGCGCAGGCCAACCTGCTGATCCATCCGGTTGTCGGCATGACCAAGCCGGGTGATGTCGATCACTTTACCCGCGTCCGCTGCTACGAGGCGGTACTGGACAAGTATCCCGCATCCACCACATCGATGTCGCTGCTGAACCTGGCGATGCGCATGGCCGGCCCGCGCGAGGCGGTCTGGCACGGCCTGATCCGCGCCAACCACGGCTGCACCCATTTCATCGTGGGCCGCGACCATGCCGGCCCCGGCAAGAACAGCCAGGGCGAGGATTTCTATGGCCCCTACGACGCGCAGGATCTGTTCCGCCAGTTTCAGGACGAAATCGGCGTCGAGATGGTCGACTTCAAACACATGGTCTATGTTCAGGAGCGTGCTCAGTACGAGCCGAATGACGAGATCCTGGACAAGGACAAGGTCACGATCCTAAACATCTCGGGCACCGAACTGCGCCGCCGTCTTGCCGAAGGTCTGGAAATCCCCGAATGGTTCAGCTTCCCCGAAGTCGTTGCAGAACTGCGCAAGACCAAGCCGCCGCGCAGCCAGCAGGGCTTTACGGTGTTCTTCACCGGTTTCTCGGGCTCGGGCAAGTCCACTATCGCCAACGCGCTTATGGTCAAGCTGATGGAAATGGGCGGCCGCCCGGTGACTTTGCTGGACGGTGACATTGTGCGTAAGAACCTGTCATCGGAACTGGGCTTCTCGAAGGAACACCGGGATCTAAACATCCGCCGCATCGGCTATGTGGCGTCTGAAATCACCAAGAACGGTGGCATCGCCATCTGCGCGCCGATCGCGCCTTATGCCACAACCCGCCGCGCGGTTCGCGAAGAGATCGAACAGTTCGGCGCGTTCTGCGAGGTTCACGTGGCCACCACGATTGAGGAATGCGAGCGCCGCGACCGCAAGGGCCTGTACAAGCTGGCGCGGGAAGGCAAGATCAAGGAGTTCACCGGTATCTCGGACCCTTACGACGTACCGCAGAACCCGGAACTGCGCGTTGAAACCGAGAATGTCGAGGTCGACAACTGCGCCCACCAGGTACTGCTGAAACTGGAAAGCATGGGCCTGATTGCCGCGACCTGAGCCGGTTTCAGAACCTGAACACGGAAGCCCCCGGTCTATGCCGGGGGTTATCTTCTCTCAACTTCCGGAATTCAGTTCCGCGCGAAGCGCCTCGACTGCGCGGCGCTCGAAGGCGCCAAATTCGGCGGCTTTGGCCTGAATGGCCTGCACATGCGGCAGACGGGCGGTGAAATCCTCTGGCGATGCATCCGCAATCGCCTGCTGAATTTCAGCCTTGGATTCGCACAGGATCATGCCCGAAGTGTCCATAAAGTCGTCGATATTCGGGCATCCCCAGTAGATCGGCACGGTCGAACACAGGATCGCATCGATCAGCTTTTCCGAGAAGTAGTTCCGTTCCCGGACGTTCTCGATAACCACCGAGTACCGGTATGGGGCCAGACCATCGGACTTGTTTTCAAACGGTTTGTAACCCCGGCCCATTACATCGACATCCGCGCCACTTTCCCGGACCCAGTCAATCAGTTCGTGCCGCAATTCATGCCCAACCTGATCCCGTTTGGCCGACGCGATGAGGGAACAGGAGCGTTTTTTTTCAGTTTTCAGATCCTGCCAGTCCAACACCTGCGTATCGCCGTAGGGCAGGAACACGGCGTTCGGGATGGTCTGCAGAAGGATGTCGTGAAAGGTGAACACCCGGAAAAAGCGGCGATGGGTCCAGCGCAGCATCCGGTCGTGCTTGGCGTGAATGGCCGAAGGTTCCCCCATCATCAACGAAATGCGCGCGCGTGTGCCGCGGCGCAGGCGCAGATGTACGGTAGAGTTGGGGTACATGATCAGGTGATCGGTGCGCTCGAGGTCACCGATGGTCTTGCCGGTCAGGCGCTCTGGGCAGCCCTCGGGCCAGATGAGATCGGACAGGGGAACTGCCCCCAGTTTCGGCCCAAGACGGTGGCCGTATGGCAAAATGGCAATCGCGGGACGGGTCATTGCAATGTCTCTGGCAGGTCGACCTGACCACGCATCAGGACATGGCCGCGACCGGCAACCCTGATCCCGGTCATCGCGTCCGGGGGGCCAATTCGCGTGACAGTCGCCTGTCCGGGGCGGCCCATGTCGTGCCCCTGCTCTGCCACAAAGGTGTCCTTCGGCATCAGGCCGTATTTCCACAGGTAAGCCGCCATGGCGCCCGTGGCCGAGCCGGTGAACGGATCCTCTGGCGGGCTGGGTGGCGCCAGCAGCAGGCGCGAGAATGTGTCACCTTCAGACGTTGCACCCTTCAGCGTCACAAGGAAGGGTTCGGCCATATCTGAGCCCGAAAAACCTGCCTTCTCGGCCACCTTGCGCAGAGGCTCTTCGGACAGTTTTGCGGCCCGCAGGGCATCATGATCGCGCAACACGGTGATGCAGAACGGCAATCCGGTCGACACGAACTGGGGCGGGGAGATGATGGCGCTTTCCGAAAGGCCGATCGCGGCGGCAACAAGTTCCGCCGGCACGTGCTGGCCAAATTGGGGGGCAACCTGCGTCATCTCAATTTCATCGCCGTTCAGGTTGATCGATACGATCCCTGCCCCGGTTTCCAGCGTCAGGCTGTCACCTTCGAACAACCCGCGCGACCGCATGGCTGCTACGGTGGCGATTGTGGGATGCCCGGCAAATGGGATTTCGCGGCTGGCCAGGAAGTAACGCACATGCACATCAGCGACTTCCGAAGGGCCGGTGAAGGTGCATTCCACAAGCGAGGTTTCGCGGACATAGGCCATGCACACTCCCTGCGACAGCACAGCACCACCGTGGACCACGGCACAACCGTTTCCGCCAAATGCCCGGTCACTGAAGGCGTCCACCCAGTCAAAATCGAACCAGCTCATGCGTCACTTTCCCCGAACGATATGAATTACGGGCGCATCCGGCCCTTCCGGTTCGCATGTGTCGCCGCTATGGCGGTGATTGTCACGCTAAAATCAGCCGGAGGCGGGGCCGTTCAGTGAACGGCCACCGGTGAAAAGTCATGTTCACGGGCCAGGACAAAGGCCAGTTTCCGGTCGGCGACCAGCGCCAATTGCTGCCCGTCGGAATCGTGAACCGCATAAAGCTGATCCAGATCACCAGCCTGCTCTCGCACTTCCAAGGGAAGATCGGCAACATCGACCGCTTTGACATACACGATCCGGTCGCCTTCAGTGTTAATCTCAATCGGTGTATTCATTGCTCTTACCCCTTCCTTATGTTGATCGTCTGCACCACGGTTTCCGGCACGGCGCGGGTCAGATCCACGTGCAGCAGACCGTTTTCCATGATCGCCTCGCCGACCTCGACCCCGTCTGCCAGCACAAACATGCGCTGAAACTGACGCGCCGCAATGCCACGGTGCAAAAAGATGCGCCCCTCACTGTCGTCGCGTTGACGGCCCCGGATCACCAACTGGCGATCCTCGATGGTGATCGACAGATCTTGTTCCGCGAACCCAGCCACGGCCAGGGTGATGCGATACGAAAAATCCGATGTCTGTTCGATGTTATAGGGCGGGTATCCTTCGTTGCCAGCCTTTGCAGACCGTTCCAGAAGGCGTTCCAACTGCTCGAACCCCAAAAGATGCGGGTATGAGCCAAGAGTAAGTTTTGACACGTTTTCTCGTCCTTTTATGTCAAAGCGACGGATGGTGCGGCCCCGTTGCGGCAACCGCGTGTTATAGAATATGGGAATATGCAGGGATGTCCACAAGGTCTGGCCCGATAAACCCTGACACACTATCTTGTGTGGAAAGCACCACAACTACGACTGAGTCGCCTATGAATGCGCCTACCGATCTTTCCATGAAAACTGATGAGGTTTTGCGGGTTGAACTTGAGGTTTTCCGACGTCAGCACCGCGATCTGGACGAAGCGATCGAGGCGCTGCAGGCAACGGGTACCTCGGACCAGCTGACCATCAAACGTCTGAAAAAGCAGAAACTGCGGCTGAAGGACATCATCCGGCTGATCGAGGACCGCCTGACCCCCGACATCATCGCCTGACGCATTGCCAGACAGGTGGATTTGGCTATAGTGCGCGCTCTTTGAAAAGCCGGGGAAAATGCGGATGGGTGAGATCAAGGTAGGCATCATCATGGGCAGCCAGTCGGACTGGCCCACGATGAAGGAAGCCGCGGATATTCTGGACGAACTGGGTGTTGCCTACGAGGCGCGCATCGTGTCGGCCCACCGCACGCCGGATCGCCTGTGGGACTATGGCAAAACCGCTGTGTCGCGCGGCTTGCAGGTGATCATTGCGGGTGCCGGCGGGGCCGCGCATCTTCCGGGCATGATGGCTTCGAAGACACGGGTTCCGGTGATCGGAGTGCCGGTTCAGACGCGGGCCCTGTCGGGTGTCGATTCCCTCTATTCCATCGTTCAGATGCCGAAAGGGTTTCCGGTGGCGACCATGGCCATCGGATCGGCGGGTGGTGCCAATGCCGGGTTGATGGCTGCTGGTATCCTGGCTCTGCAGGATGCCGAACTGGCCGGACGGCTGGATGCCTGGCGCGAGGCGCTGTCGGCCTCTATCCCCGAGGAGCCTGCCGATGACTGAAGCATTGCAAACCGGGGCTCGGATCGGAATTCTGGGCGGTGGCCAGCTGGGCCGGATGCTGTCGGTCGCAGCGGCCCGTCTGGGGTTTGTAACGCATATATTTGAGCCGGGCGCGAACCCGCCTGCTGGCCACGTCGCTGACCGCGTGACCACTGCCGCCTATGACGATGCCGACGCCCTGCGTGCCTTTGCCGAAGACGTGGATGTCATCACCTATGAGTTCGAGAACATCCCGACTGAGGCACTGGATCTGCTGGAAGCGCATCGCCCCATTCGCCCGGGCCGCGAAGCCCTGCGGGTCAGTCAGGACCGGCTGACCGAGAAGAGCTTTCTGCAGGGACTGGGCCTGAAAACGGCACCCTTCGCCGACATCACAGATCTGGACAGCCTGCGCGCAGCGATTGATGAGATTGGCACACCCGCCATTCTGAAAACCCGCCGGTTCGGCTATGACGGCAAAGGTCAAGCCCGGCTGCGCGCGCCCGACGACGCCGAATCCGCACTGGCCGAAATGGCGGGCGCGCCTGCTATTTTGGAAGGCTTCGTGGATTTCTCGCACGAGGTGTCCGCCATCGCCGCCCGTGGTCTGGACGGTCAGGTTGCCTGTTTCGATCCCGGTGAAAACGTCCACCGTGACGGTATCCTGCATACAACGACCGTACCGGCGCGGCTGTCGCCGTCGCAGCGCACGGATGCCGTGCTGCTGGCGGCCAATATTCTGAACGCGCTGGATTATGTCGGGGTGATGGGCGTTGAACTGTTTGTCACGGCCGAGGGTCTTATCGTCAACGAGATCGCCCCGCGTGTTCACAACTCGGGACATTGGACCCAGAATGGATGCGCCGTGGATCAGTTCGAACAGCACATCCGCGCTGTCGCAGGGTGGCCTCTGGGGGATGGCCAGCGGCATTCCGACGTGGTCATGGAGAACCTGATCGGCGCCGATATGGACCGTGTGCCCGATCTGGCCCGCGAACGGGATGTGGCGCTGCATCTCTACGGCAAGGCCGACGTCAAGGCAGGCCGCAAGATGGGCCATTTCAACCGTGTCATCCGCTGAGGGGTATCGAGCCGGCGTGCGATGCCTCAGTCGAAGCTATTCCTGAACAATAGAAAACGCAGCGCGCTTATGCCACCAGGCGCGCCGCGATGTCCCCGGACATGTAGCTGACGCGCCCACCCGCCAGAGTGGCCGCGACACGGTTGGTGGCGGTTTCCAAGATCACCAGATCGGCCCGTTTGCCCGGTGCAAGCGTGCCGCGATCCGTCAGACCCAGCACCTGCGCAGGCCCTGACGAGACCAGCGCCCAGGCCCCGGCCAAATCCAGCAGACCGCTTTTGGCCAGCATCAGGGCCGCGCGGCGCGGGCTGGGGTAATGGTAATCCGACGCCAGCGCGTCGCACAGGCCGATCGTGATCAGGTCAAGCGCGCTGGCATTGCCTTTGTGCGAGCCGCCCCGCACCACGTTCGGAGACCCCAGTATGACGTGATCACCGGCAGCACGGGCCGCCTCGGCGGCTTCCAGCGTTTCGGGAAACTCTGATATCCGGGCCCCACGCGCGCGCCAGTCTGCCCGGGCCCGGGCCGTGGCGTCGTCATGACTGCCCAACCGGACACCGCGATCGGACAGCTTGGCGCAAAGCTGTTCCAGCGCTGCCGGTACTTCCCCTGACCGGGCATGCATTTCTTGCAGCATTTCGAGATGCGCTTCAGGGCTGCGCCCGGCCTTGAGCGCCTGCCCGGTCAGACGCGGCGGTGTGCGTCCTTGCGCCAGGCGGTCATGCGGCAGATGGTCATTGAACACCACATAAGGCACCTGCCACCGGGCAATACGCTCGGGCAGGTCCGCATAGTCGTCCAGCATGTGGGTTTCAAACCGCAACTGGGGTAACAGATCCGTCACGACGGTATCCCTGACCCCGGCAATCGCGTCAAAGACCTGGCCCGCAAATCCCGGGCCACGCACGCCGCCCTCCCAGCTATGGAACTGGGCCAGCACGGCTGTGGTAATACCATTGGCGGCCAGTTCCGCCTCGGCCGACACCAGACCTTCGGCCATTTGCTTCATCGCTCCGCGACGCGGCGCAAGATGACGCTCAAACCCGTCCCCGTGCAGATCGACGATCCCCGGCAGGATGGTGTATCCCGACAGATCGATCTGCCGTCCGGCCCCCGAGGACTGAATGATCCCGTCCGCCACGGCCAGTTCGGTTCGCGTCACTTCGTGACCTGACACAAGAACATCCGCCCGGGTGAAGGTCAGTTCAAGTGCGGTCATCGCGTCGGCTCCGACAGAGGTTCTGAACAGTCCTCTCCGATACAGATCTCGTCAATGACATTCATGACACCGTCGAGCCAGGTGATCTGCGGATCAAAGCGGCCAAACTCGATAAAATGCAGCGACTGCGCCATGACCCGGGGGTTGTTCATCATGAAGGTATGGGTCACAGGCAATACGATGTGATCGGCCATGCCTGCGACACGGGTGGTTCGCACTGACACCTTTCCATCATCCCGCCCCTCGATCATCGACGAAAACAAAGGGTTCAGCGAGTTTTCTCCCGCGATTACGCCAAGATCGAATTCGACCGGCGGCAACTGGCCGGGAATACCCTCCGGTCCCGTTCCCAGCGCCAACCCGGCGGGACCGTTGAGCATACCGAAGACCTCCCATGAGCCTAGTTCATCAACCAGTTGGCTGCCCTGGTTTGGCGGGCCCAGCATGACCACGCGGCCCAGGTTGTCCGGTGTATTGTCCTGCAGCCAGTACCGCAGAAGAATCCCGCCCATCGAATGGGCCACGACATTTGCGGTCTCGTCCCCGCAGGCGGCAAGGGCGCCCGGCACGGTTTGCCGGGCCAGTTCGGGTATGGGCAGATCCGTTGACGGGTAATCCGGACGCACGACTTTGTAGCCGTGGGCGCTAAACAATTGCTCCATCACCGAAAACGAAGCCTTGGTTCGCGCAAGCCCATGCAGCAAAACAACGCATTTCGCGCTGGCTAAAGATGGAGCGAGGCAAAGAAGCAATACGACCAGAAATCTCATAGCCGCCAGATAAGGCTTATCGTGGATCGTGAAAACCCCTAGCCGGTCTTCCGTCGCGATATGGCCATCGCAATGCCGCCCAGAACCGCGACGGTTCCAACGGCCAGACGTAGACCTGCCGTTTCCCCCAGCAGGGCAATGCCAGCCGCGATGGCTATGATCGGAACGCTCAGTTGCACCACGGCCGCAGTCGCAGGCAAAAACTGAGGCAGAACCCGGTACCACAGCGCATAACCCAGCCCCGAAGTCACGGCGCCGGACAAAATCGCCAGCGCATACCCAGCGGGTGCCATCTGCCACGCTCCGCCCAACAAAAACAGCGCAACGGACGTGACCGGCAGGGCCACCACGAAATTGGCAGCTGTTCCCTGCAATGCGTCGGGCTCGGACCGGCCTGCCAGCGAATAGGCGGCCCAGCCCACACCCGCCGCTGTCATCAGCGCGGCACCGGACAAGTCGACCTGAACAGCACCAGATGGCCACAACACATAGCCAAGTCCGGCGAGTGCAATCCCCGCTCCGGCCAACTGGCGCGCGGTGGGGCCCGAACCTGTCACGGTGCCAAAGGCAAACATGGAAATCTGTACGACCCCGAACAGGATCAACGCCCCCAATCCGGCATCAAGCGTCAGATACGCCATCGAAAACCCGATCATATAAAGGGACAGTGACCCTGCCCCGATAACCCTGCGTTTGTGAAATACCGGCAGATGCCCGCCTTGTTGCCGGACCAGCACCACCAGCATCAAGGCCCCAGACAGAACCCGCACCACGGCAAATCCCGCCGGATCGGCGACACCGCTGTCGATTGCCAGCCGGTTCAGGATCGAGTTCGCCGCGAAGGCGCACATGGTCAGGGTGGTCAGCAAGAACAGTCTCATATCAACCGCATAGCTGGTTCGCTGCGAACTGGACAGTCCTTTCCGCAAACACCCGGCGCTTCATCTATTCCCAAATACTCCCGCCGGAGGCATGGCCGCATCGCGGCCATCGAAACCGAAACGGGGCCGCCCGAAGACGACCCCGTTCCTTTGCACTGTGCGTCCCCGTGAAGCAACCTGGCCATGGGGCCTGGCACCTGTCGGGGTCGTCAGAATTCGCCGGAGCGAATTCGACGTCTTACATCATGCCGCCCATGCCGCCCATGTCGGGCATGCCGCCTGCGGCAGGTGCGTCTTTCTGCGGCTTGTCTGCAACCATCGCTTCGGTGGTGACCAGCAGACCGGCAACCGATGCCGCGTCTTCCAGAGCGGTACGGACAACTTTGGCCGGGTCGATCACGCCGAACGAGAACATGTCGCCATATTCTTCGGTCTGCGCGTTGAAGCCGAAGGCAGCATCCGAGGATTCGCGAACTTTGCCTGCAACAACCGCACCGTCGACACCTGCGTTCTCGGCGATCTGGCGCAGCGGCGCTTCGATAGCCTTACGAACGATGTTGATGCCTGCGTCCTGATCAGCGTTTGCACCCTTCAGAGTTTCCAGTGCTTTACCGGCCTGAACCAGAGCAACACCACCGCCCACAACGACGCCTTCCTGAACGGCAGCGCGTGTTGCGTTCAGAGCATCGTCCACACGGTCCTTACGCTCTTTCACTTCAACTTCGGTCATGCCGCCGACGCGGATAACAGCAACACCGCCTGCCAGTTTGGCAACGCGCTCTTGCAGCTTCTCGCGGTCGTAATCCGACGAGGTTTCTTCGATCTGGGTGCGGATCTGTGCAACACGTGCTTCAATCTCGGCTTTCTCGCCAGCACCGTCGACGATGGTGGTTTCGTCTTTGGTGATTTCGATTTTCTTGGCGGTGCCCAGCATGTCCATGGTGACGGACTCAAGCTTCATGCCCAGGTCTTCGCTGATGACCTGACCGCCGGTCAGGATTGCGATGTCCTGCAGCATGGCTTTGCGGCGATCGCCGAAGCCCGGTGCTTTGACAGCAGCAATTTTCAGGCCGCCGCGCAGTTTGTTGACAACCAGAGTTGCCAGCGCTTCGCCTTCAACGTCCTCGGCAATGATCAGCAGCGGCTTTTGCGACTGGATCACCTGCTCGAGCAGCGGAACCATCGGCTGCAGCGAAGACAGTTTTTTTTCGTGCAGCAGAATCATGCAGTCGTCGAGTTCTGCGATCATCTTGTCTGCGTTGGTGACGAAGTAGGGCGACAGGTAGCCACGGTCGAACTGCATACCTTCGACAACGTCGGTCTCGGTTTCCAGACCTTTGTTTTCTTCGACGGTGATAACGCCTTCGTTGCCAACCTTCTGCATCGCGTCTGCGATCTGCTGACCGATTTCGGCTTCGCCGTTGGCCGAGATGGTGCCAACCTGAGCAACTTCTGCCGAGTCCTTGACTTCGCGCGAAGCGGCCTTGATGCCTTCAACAACCTTGGCGGTTGCCAGGTCGATGCCGCGCTTCAGGTCCATCGGGTTCAGGCCCGCTGCAACCTGCTTCAGACCTTCTTTAACGATGGCCTGTGCCAGAACGGTTGCAGTGGTGGTGCCGTCGCCAGCTTCATCATTGGTGCGGCTGGCGACTTCTTTCACCATCTGCGCGCCCATGTTTTCGAACTTGTCTTCCAGTTCGATTTCCTTGGCAACCGAAACACCGTCTTTGGTGATGCGCGGCGCGCCGAAGGATTTGTCCAGAACCACGTTGCGGCCTTTGGGGCCCAGGGTCACTTTAACCGCGTCAGCCAGGATGTTCACACCCTTCAGCATACGGTTGCGGGCATCGGTGTCGAACTTGACGTCCTTTGCAGCCATGTCGTTTCTCCTTGAGAAATATGTTGGAAATGAAGATCAGAGAAAGCGCGTGGGCTTACTCGATGATCCCCATGATGTCGCTTTCTTTCATCATCAGCAGCTCTTCGCCGCCGACGTTGACCTCGGTGCCCGACCACTTGCCGAACAGGATCTTGTCGCCAGCTTTAACAGCCATTGCGATCAGTTCGCCGCTGTCCTTGCGTGCGCCTTCGCCGGTTGCAACGACTTCGCCTTCGCTGGGCTTTTCTTTTGCGCTGTCAGGAATGATCAGGCCGCCTGCTGTTTTCTCTTCGCTTTCAACGCGACGGACCAGCACACGGTCATGAAGCGGTTTCAATGCCATCTTTGCAGCTCCTTGGGCTCAAAGTTTGTTTATCCTCCCCTCACCTAACGGCGAGGCGTTAGCACTCGGGTCATCCGAGTGATAACGACGCATAGCTAGGGAGTTGGAAAGGCCGAGTCAACAAGATGTGAGAAACTTTTTGCGTCCGGGATTCCAGCGGGGCCGTTTCGGGCTTCAGTCCTGCTGTTCCCAGCTGTAGGCCCAGTGCTTCAGCCCCTCGGATCCACAGGCCGACAATTGGTAGACCCCCTTTTCGACTTTTTCGAACCAGCCATAGTGATTGTCGCGCATGATGCGCGTCGCCCCGGTAACTCCGGTTGCGCTGGCCACGTCAGATCCCTTGGTCGCGCCGCATTCCGCCAGATGGGCCGCACATTTCAGGGCGTCTTGGCGGTACCCGGTCACGATTCCGTGCCGCGTGGCCCCGCCCGCATTCGGGTCACCTTGCAGCCGGTCGAATTCCCGCAACAACCGCGCGGCCCTTACCTTGTTCTTGCGAGGCGCGTACGGCCCCGGGTCGCAATGCACCTCGGCCCGGCCATCTTCCCGGACGGTAATCAGGCCCAAACCCAGCCTGCGGCATAAGGACAGATTATCCCTCAGCGCCCGCCTTGCGGTCCGGCCCTTCGGTTTGCGCACACCGACATAGACCTGATCGGTTACTTTCAGGCGCGCGATCGCCTGATGAAACAGGGCCAGCGAAAACCCCAGCTTCAGCTCGACAATGACCGGATCATCGCCGTCGCGCGCGGCAACGATATCGGCTGCGCCGACCTCGCCCTTGACAGTGTATCCCTGACGCTCAAGCAACGCCTTGATCGGCGGGTATAGGTCCTGTTCGCGCTTCATCTCACCATGCTAGGCTATTCGGCCGGGATTGCCAGACGTTGCCAGTCCCTTCAGCTTGCGCATCGCCGAAAGGAAAGGCAATGTCGCGCCCGGTAGGATGACCGTCAAAGCAGGGAAAACGATGCGCCTTCTTATATTTCTGTTGTGCCTGATCTTGCCTGCCAGCCTTCACGCCGCTTGCGAAGGCCGCGACCTGAGGGCGGACATGACACCCGAGATGGCGACCCGCCTTGAACACGCCTTGGACGGCATCCCCTTTCCCGAAGGCAACCACTGGGTAGCTGTCAGGGGCGACACGGTGTTGCATCTGATCGGAACCCTGCACGTCAATGACCCGCGCATGTCCGCCGTGGTCGAGCGGCTGGAACCGCTCCTGAAAGACGCCGACGCCTTTTTCTTTGAAACCTCGCAGGCCGAGATGAAAGCGTTCGAGCAGGCTCTGGCCAAGGACCCCAGCCCTTTGCTGATCACATCGGGGCCGACTCTGATTGATCTGATGTCGGCCGAGGATTGGGCCGCCCTGTCAGCCACCTTGGCCAAACGCGGCATTCCCGCCTGGACCGCCGCCAAGTTGCGCCCCTGGTTTTTGAGCCTGACATTGGGCGTGCCATCCTGCGTCGCCCAGACCCCGGACGGAGACCGCGGCATGGATGCACGCCTGTCCGAACTCGCCGATACCCATGGTATTCCGCAATACTCGCTGGAACAGGTCGAGAATGTCATTGCGATGTTCGAAAGCCATCCGATCGAAGAACAGGCCCAGTCACTGGCCCGGCTTGCCGGCGCGCTGGAGGCCAGCGAAGACCAGCTGGCCACGATGACCAACGCCTATCTGGAAGAAAAACATGCCGAAATCATCCAGCTTTCCTTGCTGCAGGGGTTCGACGCATCAGATCTGACGCAGGAAGAATTTGATGCCGAATGGAAGGCGTTCGAGCAGCAATTGCTGATCCAGCGCAACGACAACTGGCTGAAGCACATTCTGGAACTGAAGAACCAAACGGCCGTCATCGCCGTGGGTGCGGGGCATCTGGCAGGTCAGCAGGGGTTGTTGCATCAATTACAGCTTGCAGGATTCACGCTGACCCCCGCGCCCTTTTGATCTGACAGTCAGATTTGACGAACAGTCGCATCTGGCGCGCAGCCGGGTGACAAGCCTGTCTGTCCACCCTATAAGGCCCGCAAAATCCCATTTCTGCAGGACACTGACATGACAATTCAGGTTTTCGGCCACAAGTCCCCCGACACTGACTCGACCGGCTCGCCCATTCTGTGGGCCTGGTATCTGAACGAAATTCAGGGCGAGAAAGCCGAGCCCGTGCTGCTGGGCGAACCCAATACCGAAGCCGCCTTCATGCTGCGCCACTGGGATCTGCCGAAACCGCGGATCATCGATGACGTGAGTGAGGGCGCTCCGGTCGTCATCGTCGACACCAACAACCCCGCCGAGCTGCCTGCCGGTATCAACGGCGCCGATATCCGCGCCATCATCGACCACCACAAGCTGGTTGGCGGCCTGGAAACCAAAGGCCCGATCGACATTACCGTTCGCCCGCTGGCCTGTACCGCAACCATCATGATCGACCTGATCGGGGATGACGCGGCCAAGATGCCTGACGCCATCAAAGGCGCAGCGCTCACCTGCATTCTGTCCGATACGCTGGAGTTCCGCTCGCCGACCACGACCCCACGCGATCGTGCGGTCGCGGAAAAGCTCGCCGCCGAACTTGAGTTGGATATCTCGGAATACGCTGCAGACATGTTCGCCGCGAAGTCGGACGTTTCGTCCTTTTCCGACGCGGAATTGATCCGCATGGACAGCAAAGAATACGAGGTCGACGGCACCAAATTCCGCGTCTCGGTTCTTGAAACCACCGCGCCCGGTGTGGTTCTGGACCGCAAGGACAGCCTGGCAGGCTCGATGGCGGATGTCGCCCGGGAAGATGGTGTGGATCAGGTTCTGCTGTTCGTTGTGGACATCCTGAACGAAGAAGCCACCCTGTTGGTTCCGAACGATCTGGTCAAATCCGTTGCCGAAAAAAGCTTTGGTGCCTCGGTCGACGGCGATGCCGTGGTTCTGCCCGGCATCATGAGCCGCAAGAAACAGATCATCCCGAACCTCAAGGTCTGACACCGAACTCTTTTCAGATTGTCAGGCGCCCTTATCGGGCGCCTGTTTTTTTTGCGAGGCTCTGCCTCGCGCTCCGGGATATTTTTGGCCAGATGAAGTTTGGATCCCCTGCTTCATCTGGCTGAAAGTATCCTGGGGGAGACGTCCAAAGGGCGGCGGGGGCAAAGCCTCTACTGGCCAAACCGGTATTCCTCTGCCATAGGCTTTGATGACTTTCCCACCGCGTCAACAGGGGCCTGACATGACACAGATCATCCAATCGCTTGCCGAGGTTTCCGACCGCTACAAAGCTCTGTTCGTCGACCTGTGGGGCTGCGTGCACAATGGCATTACGGCCTTCCCCGAAGCGGTTGCCGCGCTGCAGTCTTACCGCACGTCGGGTGGTTTGGTGGTTCTGGTCACAAACTCACCAAAACCCCGTGCCGGTGTGGCCGTGCAACTGACGCAGTTCAACGTACCGGCCGACGCCTATGACACCATCGCCACCAGTGGCGACTCGGCCCGGTCGGCCATGTTCCGGGGCACGGTTGGTCAGAAAGTCTATTTCATGGGCGAATGGGAGCGCGACGAAGGGTTCTTTGAACCACTCAAACTGTTGCATCACCCGATCCAGATCGAACGGGTGCCGCTGGATGATGCCGAAGGGATCGTTTGCTGCGGCCCGTTCGACCCCATGGCGGACCCGGCCGTCAACCGGCCCGATTTTCTGTACGCCAAACAAAAAGGGCTGAAGCTGCTCTGCGCAAACCCCGATATTGTCGTGGATCGTGGTGAAGTACGCGAATGGTGTGCAGGGGCTCTGGCCCGCCTTTACACCGAAATGGGCGGTGAGAGCCTGTATTTTGGCAAGCCTCATCCGCCGATTTATGATCTGGCCCGGCGCAGGCTGCAGGAACTGGGCGCAGACATTGCCGATGCCGATATTCTGGCAATCGGTGACGGTCCACATACGGACATCACCGGCGGCATGGGGGAAGGGATTGATTCCCTGTTCATATCCGGCGGTCTGGCTGCATCCGAGACAAAAACGTCATACCAGCCTGACCCGGATGCCCTAAACAGCTATATTGAAAAAGAAAAAATAAACCCAACCTATTCGATCGGCCGTCTGAGGTAATAAAATAAGGCTTGATTTTCTGCACTTGCGAAGTAATAAAGTTGCCAATCGATGGCTACGGTCGGTTTTTTATTTCTCCGCCAACTGCAAGTGAGGGCAACATGTTGGACAATCTTCCGCGCGGAACGATCTGTATCGAAGACATTGAAATGGGCATGAGCCGCCACCTGCGCAAAGTGGTGACGGATGAGGACATCGAGATGTTTGCCCAGGTGTCGACCGACCGGAACCCGGTTCATCTGGACGATGATTATGCCCGCGACACGATTTTCCAAGGGCGCATCGCGCATGGGATGCTGACGGCCGGCCTGATTTCGGCGGTAATTGGTGAGCAGCTGCCCGGCCACGGCACCGTATACATGGGCCAGTCGCTGAAGTTTCTGGCTCCGGTCCGCCCCGGCGACATGGTTTATGCCGAGGTCAAGGTCATCGACATCGACTTTTCGAAGCGGCGCGTCAAGCTGGACTGCCATTGTTCTGTCGAAGGTAAAAAGGTTCTGGTTGGCGAAGCCATGGTTCTGGCCCCCTCGCGGAAATTCGACTGAGGCGAACTCTGACTGGTCCGCTATCGGCAGGTCTTGAACCCGCCTCTCAGTCCCGCTAGGCAGACGCCATGCGCATCATCCGGGATTTTCAGTTTGTCGAGCCTCAGGACCGGGGCGCCAGCGTGGCGATCGGGAATTTTGACGGCGTTCATATCGGCCATCAGTCGGTCATCGAACTGGCGCGCAAAGCCGCGCCGGATGCGCCCTTGGGTGTCATGACGTTCGAGCCGCATCCGCGCGAGTTTTTCGCGCCGGACAGCCCCCCCTTTCGGCTGATGCGCGGCAACAGCAGAGCGCATCGGCTGGAAAAGCTGGGGGTGCAGAAGTTGTATGAGCTGCCCTTCAACAGTGCGCTGGCCGGCCTAACCCCCGAGGAATTCGCGCGCGATGTCATTTGCAAAGGCCTGGGTCTGGCGCATGTGGTGGTGGGGGCCGATTTCCGCTTTGGCAAAGGCCGCAGCGGCACAGCCGATGACATGGTCCGGTTTGGCCAGGGCATGGGGTTTGGGGTCACCATCGCGCCGCTGATGGAACGGACCGAGCATGTAGTCTCATCCACCGCGATCCGACAGGCGCTGAGTGACGGACGCCCGCGCGACGCGGCCTCGATGCTGGGTCACTGGCACCGGATCGAAGGCGAGGTCATCGGCGGGGAACAACGCGGGCGCGAACTGGGTTTTCCGACGGCCAACATGTCCATCGAAGGGATGCACCCGCCGAAATTCGGCGTCTACGCGGTGCTGGTTGACGTTCTGGATGGACCCAATCAGGGCAGCTATCGCGGTGCCGCATCTGTTGGGACACGCCCGATGTTCAATGGCGCAGTGCCGAATATTGAGACCTTTCTGTTCGACTTCTCGGGCGATCTTTACGGGGCCACATTGTCGGTGGGGCTGGTGGACTATCTGCGCCCGGAAATGACGTTTGAGGGGCTGGACGGGCTGGTCGCGCAGATGGATGCGGATTGTGCCCGTGCCCGCGAGGTTCTGGCGGGCCAATGAAACAAGACCCGATCGAACGCGGTGGCCTGCCGCATCGTTTTTGGGAACGTAAGCCCCTGCGTCGCCTGAACGAGCGCGAATGGGAGGCCCTGTGTGATGGCTGCGGTAAATGCTGCCTGAACAAGCTGGAAGATGAAGACACCGGTGAGGTCGCCCTGACCTGCGTCGCCTGCCGCCTGCTGGACGACGAAAGCTGCCGCTGCACGCAATACGACATCCGCCATCAGTTCGTGCCGGAATGCATCGTGATGACCCCGGACAATATTGACGATCACGCCTATTGGCTGCCGCAGACCTGTGCCTACCGGCTGCTGTGGGAAGGCAAGCCCTTGTATGACTGGCACCCCTTGATATCGGGGACGCCGGACAGCGTTCATGCGGCCGGGGTTTCCGTTCAGGGGCGCACCGTTTCCGAATTCGAGACCCCTCTGGAAGAGTGGGAAGACCATATTATCGAGGAGCCCGTCTGATGTTTTTCGCCTCTGACAATTCCGGACCAGTCCATCCCGAAGTGCTGACCGCGCTGAGTGAAGCCAATCATGGCTATCAGATGGCGTATGGCGCCGACACGCTGATGAACGAGGTGCGCGACCGGATCCGGGGCGTCTTCGAGGCGCCGGGCGCGGCGGTATACCTGGTGGCGACAGGCACGGCTGCAAACTCGCTGGCGCTGGCGACACTGGCGAACCCTTGGGACACCGTCTTTTGCTCGCCCGTCGCGCACATTCACGAGGATGAGTGCAACGCGCCCGAGTTCTACAGTGGCGCCAAGCTGACGCTGGTGCCCGGTGGCGACAAGATGCAGCCTGAGGCATTGCGGAGCAGTATTCTGGGCGAGGAGACCCGCGGCGTACATGGTCCGCAGCGCGGTCCTGTTTCGATCACTCAGGTGACCGAGCGCGGGTCTGTCTATTCGCTCGCCGAATTGCAGGGGCTGTGCGGTGTGGCACGGGAATACGGCCTGCCGGTGCATCTGGACGGGGCACGGTTCGCCAATGCTCTGGTCGCGCTGAACTGTTCCCCTGCCGAAATGACGTGGAAAGCCGGGGTGGACGCCGTAAGCTTTGGCGGCACCAAGAACGGGCTAATGGGCGTCGAAGCCGTTGTTTTCTTTGACGAAAGCAAAGCCTGGGAATTCGAATTGCGCCGCAAGAGGGGCGCGCATCTGTTTTCCAAACACCGCTATCTGTCCGCGCAGATGGCGGCCTATCTGCGGGACGATCTGTGGCTGCGCGCAGCCCGGCAGGCGAACGCGAATTGCGCAAGGCTGGCGGCAGGATTGCGGGCGGCCGGTGCGGATTTCCTGCACGAGCCGCAAGCCAATATCGTTTTCGCCCGTTTCCCGAGGCACCTGCATCGTCGACTGCACGAAAAGGGCGCGGTCTACCACATGTGGGGTGATGAACTGGACGGGGCGGATGAAGACGAGATGCTGGCCTGCCGCCTTGTCTGCGACTGGTCCATCAGTGCGGAACAGATCGACCGGTTTCTGGCCCTTTTCTGACGGTTGTCGGGGGCGTCGCCCCCGCCGCAGCAAATTCAGACAGAAGAGGCTAGCGGAATGCGGAAGAACTCCGACAGGCTGCGCGCCGTCTCTTTTGGATGGGAAATCGGCAGCATGTGCCCTGCCCCCGGGATGAGTTCGGTGGTTGCCGCAGGCAGAAGGCGTTGCAGGCTGTTGCATATTGCGGGGATGACCGGGTGCGTCAGCGATCCGCTGAGGATCCGGACCGGCATCTGGGCGCGTTCCAGTTTTCCCGGTTGCAACAGGCCCGCACCGTCCTCGTATAGGGCATTGTTGGAGGCCGGGACTACATGCACCCCGCGGATCATTGCGGCGCGGGTACGGTCCGGCAGATCCGCCCAGCGGGGGCTGTCCTGTGTGCTCCACATGCGGTTGAACAGGCGGGCTGCCTGCGATGCGTTGCCTGCGGCGAGCGCGGAGACAAACGGTTCTGCATCTCGCTCATGCTGATCGTAGAGGTCTGGGGCGTCCAGCTTTGCCAGGGCAAAAAAGACCGGCTCGATCAGAATAGCGCGGCGCACGAGGTCGGGGTGTTCGACTGCCAGGCGCAACGCAATCATTGCACCAAAGGAGTGGCCGATCACATCCATCGGTTTTTGCAACTGGCTGGCCGCCAGTTCGGTCATCCGGTCAAAAAAGTCGCCGCGCCCGTCCCAATCGGGGCTGCGGCCGTGTGACAGCATGTCCGGCGCAATCAGGCTTGCCTTCCCGCTCAGCGCAGCTGCAAGGCCCGACCAGGCGCCGGAATGGGCAATGGTGCAATGCAAGGCGAGCATCTGATGCGCGCCCTTGCCCAGTGTTCGCACAAAGACATCTTGCGGCAGGGAATGGCCTGTCATGCCTTCAGCGTCGACAGGTGCCGGTCCAGATCGTCCAGCCTGTCCTGCCCCCAGAACCGCTGGTCATCCGGGGTGATATAAAACGGCGCGCCGAACACGCCACGATCGACGGCCTCTTCAAGATTGGCAGCGTAGGTTTCCGCACCCACAAGCAGGCCGCTGTCGGCAAGTCCGGGATCGAACCCGGCCTTTGACAGGCAATCGCGGATCACATCATCCTGAGCGATGTCCTTTTCCTCGGCCCAGCAGGCACGCAGGATTGAATGGCAAAGCTGCCCGACATCGCCGGACCCGTCCTGAACGGCGGCGATCACGGCGTAAGATGAGGGGGCCATATTCGTTGGCCAGTGCGCGGGTTGCAGGTTGAATTCCATTCCCAGATTTCTGGACTGGCGCAGCAATTCCTGAGCCCGGTATTCGATGCGAGAGATGTGCCGATCCTTTGGCGGAACCCCACCAGTGCGCGAGAACAGAGCGATAATGTCCAACGGCTTGTAGTTGATCGTCGCACCGCGCTTTGCCGCGATCTCCTCCAACCGGGTTCCGGCCAGATAGGAATAGGGCGAGAGTGTCGCAAAATAGTAGTCAATCTGGGTCATGTGCACTTTCTCCGCTGCGTTACCTTTGCGGGACGGTAAGGCCATGCTAAGCGGTGTCAACATCACGAATCTGTCACATTGCCATTGCTGCCCGGGGACCTCAGCCGATGCCGACACTTCACGAACCCAAGCTAATCGCTGGGAACGCCAACCTTCCGCTTGCCAAAACCATAGCCCGCCGCATGAGCCTTTACCGCGGCGTCGATCAGGGGCTGGTCGATGCGCGGGTCGAACGGTTCAACGATGGCGAGATCTTCGTCGAGGTGTTCGAGAATGTGCGCGGCGAGGACATGTTCATCATCCAGCCGACCTCGAACCCGGCCAATGACAACCTGATGGAACTGCTGATCATCGCTGATGCCCTGCGTCGGTCGTCGGCCCAGCGGATCACTGCCGTGATCCCCTATTTCGGTTATGCCCGTCAGGACCGCCGCACAAAGGCGCGTACGCCGATCTCTGCCAAGCTGGTCGCCAACATGGTGACCGGTGCCGGAATCGAGCGGGTTCTGACCATGGACCTGCACGCGGCCCAGATTCAGGGCTTCTTCGATATTCCGGTGGACAACCTCTATGCCTCGCCGATCTTTGCCCTGGATGTGAAACACCAGTTCAAGGACAGCCTGGATGAGATCATGGTGGTGTCGCCCGACGTCGGCGGCGTGGCCCGTGCGCGCGAACTGGCCAAACGGATCAACGCCCCCCTGTCGATCGTGGACAAACGCCGCGAGAAAGCCGGCGAAGTGGCCGAGATGACAGTAATCGGCGACGTCAAAGACAAGATCTGCCTGATCGTGGACGACATGTGCGACACTGCCGGTACGCTTTGCAAAGCGGCGCAGGTGCTGCTGGATAACGGCGCGAAAGAGGTTCACTCGTACATCACCCACGGCGTCATGAGCGGCCCGGCGGTCGAACGTGTGACCAACTCGGTCATGAAGTCGCTGGTGCTGACCGACACGATCCAGCCCACCGACGCAATCGCCAAGGCCAAGAACATCCGGATCGTCCCGACGGCACCGATCTTTACCCAGGCGATCCTGAACATCTGGAACGGCACAAGCGTTTCTTCGCTGTTCGAAGACAAGACACTGACACCAATCTACGAATCCCTGTATCAGATGAACTGACCGGAAAGGGGCGCCTGGACAGGGCCCATCTTTCTTACACGCGCATCTCAGAACGGACAGCCTTTTCATGACTGACAACAAACGCGTCGTCCTTTCCAGTGACCATGCCGCCATCGGACTGCGCCAGGCAATCGCCGCACATATCGCGGACGCCGGGTGGGAGGTCGTGGATATCGGCCCGACCACCCCGGAAAGCACACATTATCCCCTGCATGGCAAGGCCGCTGCCGACCGCGTCGCCTCGGGCGATTGTGCTCTTGGCATCCTGTTGTGTGGCACCGGTCAGGGCATCATGATGGCGGCAAACAAGGTTCCGGGCATCCGTTGCGGTGTGTGTTCCGACACATTCTCAGCCCGGATGATCCGGCAGCACAATGATGCCAACATGCTGTCCATGGGCGCGCGCGTCATTGGCGAAGGTCAGGCGCTGGATATCGTGGACGCGTTTTTGGGGGCCGCGTTCGAAGGTGGCCGCCACGCAACACGCGTGGACATGATCGAAGGCACCGACGCGTAAGAAACGGGCTTCAGGTGAGCAGTTGACGACAAGAGCGCGGCTTCCGTTCCGAAGGCGCGCTCAGGATATATGCCAGTCATCCTCGTGCGGCACCTCGCCAATCGCGGTCCACGAGGCGCGGATGCGGGCAACGCGCGTATCCGACCAGGTGCGGAAGACGGCGCAGAACCCTTCGGACGTAATGTTCTCGGCCTTGATTTCGGCGCGCAGCGCCGAGGACGTGTCCACATCCCACAGCGAAATGCCGATCTGTACCATCGGTGCCGAGCGAAACGGTTGGCTGAATGCGACGGTCGTCCGGCGTTCCCGCGCCCCCTCACCTGTCCACATTTCACCGCCATTGGCAAAATCGGAAAACAACAGGGCCTCGCCTTGATCAATGCCAATCGGATGGGTTTGAAAAGTTTTCATTCTGTCGTCGTTGTTCTTTAATTCCCGCAACTTATTCCGGCATTCGGGCAAAAGCACGACAAAAAAACGGCCCCGCAAACGCGAGGCCGTTCTAATTCATAAACGATCAAGCCCGCGTTACAGGCTCATATGCGTTCCAAGCGCTTCCATGTCGGCCAGCAGTTTGGCCGCGTCGTCGACGATGGTCTGATCGTCGCCACCTTTTGCCGCTTCGTGCGACTCGCGGGCCTCGGCGATCAGATCATCGATATGCGCACGGGTCACTTCTGAAACCGGAATGGCCTTTTCGGCCAGAACCGACAAGCTGTCGCCGTTGATCTGGGCAAACCCGCCGGTGACCAGATATTCACTGGACCCTTCGGGCGCCTCAACCTTCAGCAGACCGGGGCGCAGCGTGGTGATGGTGGGGGCATGATCGGGCATTGCCGTCATGTCTCCGTCCGCGCCGGGAATCTGGACCGCCGTCACCGCGAGCGAAGCAAGGCTCCGCTCGGGGCTGACGAGGTCGAATTGCATCGTGTTTGCCATCAGGGTTTCTCCTTAGGCAGCCGCTGCAGCCATTTTCTCGGCCTTGGCGATCACGTCTTCGATGCCGCCGACCATCAGGAAGGCCGCTTCGGGCAGGTGATCGTATTCGCCGGCCACAACGGCCTTGAACGAAGAGATGGTGACATCCAGAGGAACCTGAACACCCGGAGAACCGGTGAAGACTTCGGCCACGTCGAACGGCTGCGACAGGAAGCGTTCGATCTTACGGGCACGGGCCACGGTCAGCTTGTCTTCTTCCGACAGTTCGTCCATGCCGAGAATGGCGATGATGTCCTGCAGCGACTTGTAGCGCTGGAGGATCTGCTGAACGTCGGTCGCAACCTTGTAGTGCTCTTCGCCAACGATGGCCGGGTCGAGCAGACGCGAGGTCGAGTCGAGCGGGTCAACCGCAGGGTAGATACCCTTTTCCGAGATCGCACGGTTAAGAACGGTAGTCGCGTCCAGGTGCGCAAACGAAGTTGCCGGCGCGGGGTCGGTAAGGTCGTCCGCAGGCACGTAGATCGCCTGAACCGAGGTGATCGAACCAGCTTTGGTCGAGGTGATGCGTTCCTGCAGGGCACCCATGTCGGTCGCAAGTGTCGGCTGATAGCCCACCGCCGAAGGAATACGACCCAGCAGAGCCGAAACCTCGGAGCCCGCCTGCGTGAAGCGGAAGATGTTGTCGACGAAGAACAGAACGTCGGTACCGGACTGGTCGCGGAACTGCTCGGCCAGGGTCAGACCGGTCAGAGCAACACGCGCACGCGCTCCCGGAGGTTCGTTCATCTGACCGTAAACCAGGGCCACCTGCGATTCCGACAGGTTGTCCGGCTTGATAACGTTCGATTCGATCATCTCGTGGTACAGGTCGTTCCCTTCACGGGTCCGTTCACCAACACCCGCGAACACCGAGAAGCCCGAGTGCACTTTTGCGATGTTGTTGATCAGTTCCATGATCAAAACGGTTTTACCAACGCCGGCGCCGCCGAACAGGCCGATCTTACCGCCCTTTGCGTAGGGGGCCAGCAGGTCAACAACCTTGATGCCCGTGACCAGAACTTCGGATTCGGTCGACTGTTCCGCAAAGGTCGGTGCGGGCTGGTGGATCGCGCGGGCTTCTGTCGCCTCAACCGGGCCTTTCTCGTCGATCGGCTCGCCGACAACGTTCAGGATGCGGCCCAGAGTGGCGTTGCCGACGGGAACCGAGATCGGTGCGCCGGTGTCGGTCACTTCTTCACCACGGACCAGACCTTCGGTCGCGTCCATCGCGATGGTGCGGACAGTGTTTTCACCCAGGTGCTGAGCAACTTCCAACACCAGGCGCTTGCCGTTGTTGGTGGTTTCCAGCGCGTTCAGAATTTCAGGCAGCTGATCGTCGAAGTGCACGTCGACGACGGCCCCGATGATCTGTGTGACTTTGCCTTTTGCATTCGCCATGTTTCGTCTCCGGTTTTCTTACAGCGCTTCGGCGCCGGAAATAATTTCAATCAGCTCGTTGGTGATCACGGCCTGACGCGAGCGGTTGAACTGGATCGTCAGCTTGTCGATCATTTCACCCGCGTTACGTGTCGCGTTGTCCATCGCGGACATCCGTGCCCCCTGTTCGGACGCTCCGTTTTCGAGCAGAGCCGAGAAGATCGCGGTCGCAACCCCCTTGGGCAGCAAGTCGGCCAGAATGGCCTCTTCGCTGGGCTCGTAGTCGAAAATGGCACCGCTGTCGTCACCTGCCGCTTCGTCCTCGAACGAGGCGGGAATGACCTGCTGTGCCGTCGGGATCTGGGTCACAACGTTGACGAACTTCGAGTAGAAGATCGTGGCAACGTCGAACTCTCCCCCGTCGAATCGAGACAGGACGTCCTTGGCGATGTCTTGCGCGTTGGAATACCCCAGACGCTTGACCTCGCTCAGGTCGATATGTCCAACGAACAGATCGCCAAAATCACGCTTTAGCGCGTCGCGGCCTTTCTTGCCGACGGTCAGAACTTTGACCGTCTTGCCATTCAGGCGCAGCTCTTCCGCCTTTTGACGGGCCAGCTTGGCGATGTTCGAGTTGAAGCCGCCACACAGGCCGCGTTCAGCTGTCATCACAACCAGCAGATGGACATCATCACTGCCCGTACCACGGAGCAGCTTGGGGGCGCTGTCGCTGCCCCCGACCGAAGCCGCCAGCCCCGCCATCACGGCATTGAACCGCTCGGCATAGGGGCGCGAGGCTTCGGCAGATTCCTGGGCGCGGCGCAGTTTTGCTGCCGCGACCATCTGCATGGCCTTGGTGATCTTGCGGGTCGATTTGACCGACTCGATCCTGTTTTTAAGGTCCTTCAGACTAGGCATCGGAACCCCCTATCAAGCGAAGGTCGCGGCGTATTCGTCGATCGCTGCCTTGATCTTGTCGGACGCGTCGCCTTTGACCTTCGGATCTTCGTCGGTGATCCACTTCAGCAGGTCGGCGTGCTTGCCGCGCAGGTGCGCCAGCAGACCGGCCTCGTAGCGGCCAACATCCGATACGTCGATCTTGTCGAGGTAGCCGTTGGTGCCCGCGAAGATGACGCAGACGATTTCCGCGTTGGTCAGCGGCGAGTACTGCGGCTGTTTCATCAGCTCGGTCAGACGCGCACCACGGTTCAGCAGCTGCTGAGTTGCGGCGTCAAGGTCGGAACCAAACTGCGCGAACGCAGCCATTTCGCGGTACTGGGCCAGCTCCAGCTTAACCGGACCGGCGACCGACTTCATCGCGTTGGTCTGGGCCGACGAGCCCACACGCGAAACCGACAGACCGGTGTTCACGGCAGGACGGATGCCCTGGTAGAACAATTCGGTTTCCAGGAAGATCTGGCCGTCGGTGATCGAGATCACGTTGGTCGGAATAAACGCCGAAACGTCACCACCCTGAGTTTCGATAACCGGCAGAGCGGTCAACGAGCCTGCACCGAAGTCCTCGTTCAGCTTCGCCGAACGTTCCAGCAGGCGGGAGTGGAGGTAGAAAACGTCACCAGGATAGGCTTCACGTCCGGGCGGACGGCGCAGCAGCAGCGACATCTGACGATAGGACACGGCCTGTTTCGACAGGTCATCATAGATGATCAGCGCGTGGCGGCCGTTGTCACGGAAGTACTCGGCCATCGCGGTCGCGGCGTAAGGCGCCAGGAACTGCATCGGTGCCGGGTCGGACGCGGTTGCGGCCACAACGATCGAGTATTCGATGGCGCCGGATTCTTCCAGTTTCTTCACCAGCTGCGCAACGGTCGAACGCTTTTGGCCGATCGCAACGTAAACGCAATACAGCTTCTTCGACTCGTCGTCGCCTGCTGCGTCGTTGTAGACTTTCTGGTTCAGGATGGTGTCCAGAGCAACGGCGGTTTTGCCGGTCTGACGGTCACCAATGATCAGTTCCCGCTGGCCGCGGCCGATCGGGATCATCGCGTCAACCGATTTCAGACCGGTTGCCATCGGCTCGTGCACCGATTTACGCGGGATGATGCCCGGGGCTTTCACGTCTGCAACGCCGCGCTTGGAAGCGTTGATCGGGCCTTTGCCGTCCAGCGGGTTGCCCAGACCGTCAACAACGCGACCCAGCAGTTCGTCACCGATCGGAACGTCCACGATCGAGTTGGTGCGCTTGACGGTGTCACCTTCTTTGATGTCACGGTCGGAACCGAAGATAACGACACCGACGTTGTCGCTTTCCAGGTTCAGCGCCATGCCCATGATGCCACCGGGGAATTCGACCATCTCACCGGCTTGCACATTGTCCAGGCCGTATACACGGGCAATCCCGTCACCGACGCTCAGCACGCGGCCGATCTCGGCCACTTCGGCTTCCTGACCAAAATTCTTGATCTGGTCCTTCAGGATTGCAGAAATCTCTGCAGCTTGGATTCCCATTTATCCGACCTCTTTCATTGCATTCTGTAGGGAGTTCAGCTTCGAACGGATCGAACTGTCGATCATTTTCGAGCCCACTTTAACGACAAGACCGCCGATGAGGCTTTCATCAACGGTCGCATTGATTGTCACGGTCTTGCCCACACGCTCGGACAGCGTTTTGGACAGTTTTTCCATTTGCGTCTTGGTCAGCGCCTTGGCCGAGGCGACATCGGCGGTCACTTCGCCGCGCTCGTCCGCCAGCATATCGCGCAGAACCTGCACCAGCTGCGGCACAACGAACAGGCGACGCTTTTGCGCCATCAGGCCCAGCGTGTTCTGCAGGATGGAGTTCAGCCCCATCTTGGCGGCAATTGCGGTGATTGCGCCTTCCTGTTCGGCGCGGGAAACCAGAGGCGAGGCGATCAGGTCGCGCAAATCTGCGCTTTCGCCCAAAGCTGCTGCCAGATCATTGATGCCGGTTTCCAGACCTGCGAGGTCATTATTCTCTTTGGCAATCTCGAAGATTGCGGTGGCATAGCGCTCGGCGATGCCTGTGGAAATCGAAGCTGGTTCGGACACGTCCACCCTTCCGATATTTTGGGCCCCGAATTCGCGTGCGGCAGCTACCCCGGGGGCGTGAAGAAACCCCGTCCTTGTAGGGCGGGGATCAAAATCACCGGGGATGTAGCAGAGGTGTTCCAACCTCGCAATATAGTATAGTGATTACGATGTTATCCACAAATTGTTTGATTTCATACACTTACGCAAAGTGCGACCCTTTGGACACGTCTGAATGGGTGAAAAATGTTACCAAATTGCAGCTTTTGGCGATTCCTGTGGCCTATTTCCCTCAGATTTAGGCACCAGACATGGGTGTCCATCACCCGTTCTGTCAGGCCGGCTTGAGCAGGCCGTCCAGCGCTTTGATCGGGCGTTTGACCGCATCTTTGGTCACGGTGCCACTTGGCGGCCGGATAAGCTTGGTCGCCTCGACCATGAGAACGCCACCCGCCATAATTGTCGGCAGACGTTGCCCTGTCTTTTCGATCAGATTGCCGGATTTCAACCAGAACCGTCGATAGGATGGCGGCATGTAAAGAGCCGAGCAATGCGTTTCCGGGACGAAATGATGGGCCTTGAGCTGGGATTCCAGCTGCGATGCGGAATACGGGCGACCAAACCCGAACGGTGTCCGGTCGGACCGCGACCACAGACCCGCCCTGTTGGGCACGACAAACAGGATACGCCCCCCCGGCCCCAACACGCGCCAGCATTCCTCAAGCAACTGGGTCGGACGCTCAGAGGTTTCCAGACCGTGCATAACCACCAGCTTGTCCACGTGACCGGTTTCGATGGGCCAAAGCGTCTCTCCGGTTAGGACAGAGACGTTGGGCATTCCTGCAGGCCAGGGCATCACACCCTGTGGGCCGGGCATCAGCCCGATCACGCGCCGCGCATCCTTCAGATAGGGGCGCAGCAAGGGCACGGCGAATCCAAACCCGACAACAGTCTGCCCCTTGGCCTCGGGCCACAGCTCGACCATTCGACCACGGATCGCCGCCTGCGCGGCACGTCCCAAAGTGCTGCGGTAGTAGAAATTCCTCAGATCCTGCACATCAAGATGCATTGCGGACACCCGGTCAATCGGCTTAGCTGTCGGCAGTCTAGCAACGAAAGGGCAAAAGGCCATGCCTCTTGAGATCGTCACCATCCCATGCCTCAGCGACAATTACGCCTTTCTGGCGCATGATGCGGCCAGTGGCCAGACCGCATTGATCGACGCGCCTGAACCTGGACCGATCCTGACCGCGCTTGACGCCCGCAACTGGAAACTGTCTCATGTCCTGCTGACCCATCACCACTGGGATCATGTGGATGGTCTGGCCGGAATCCTCGAACATCACCCGGCCAAATTGATCGGAGCCGCCGCTGACGCCCATCGTCTGCCGCCTCTGGATTTGCAGGTGCGCGAAGGCGATACTTTCGAAATCGGCGGCGAACCGGTTCATGTGCTGGACGTCTCGGGCCATACGATCGGACATATCGCGTTTTACATGCCGGAGAGCACGGCTGTGTTCACAGCAGACAGCCTGATGGCCTTGGGCTGCGGCCGTCTGTTCGAAGGCACACCTGCGCAAATGTGGGCTTCGCTTGGCAAACTGGCCGCCCTGCCCGACGAGACGATCGTCTGTTCCGGTCACGAATACACACAATCCAATGCAAAGTTCGCGATCACAGTCGACCCGGACAACGCGGCGCTGCAGCAGCGCACGCAGGATATCGACCGCGCAAGGGCTGCCGGCGAGCCAACTGTTCCGTCGACTCTGGCGCTTGAGAAGGCCACAAATCCGTTTCTGCGGGCCACGGATCCGGGGATCAAGACTCAACTGGGGATGGAAAATGCCGATCCTGTATCGGTATTTGCCGAAATTCGGGCTAGAAAAGACCGGTTTTAGGACCTATTTGCCCCACGTCACGGTCACGGTCACACGAAATGTGACTGTCAAGAGTAAGAAAACCCTTGAAGCCGCGCCACGATCAACCAAACTCTAATAGTATGAGGACATGGTTGGGATGGGGATCCGACCTTTAACGCGCCCCCTTCTGACCCAAGACAGAGGAGCACCCGCGTGCCTTCATTCTCGAGCACATTAGAACAAGCCATTCACGCGGCCCTGGCTGCGGCGAACGAACGGCGACATGAATTTGCAACGCTGGAGCATCTGCTGCTGGCGCTGCTGGAAGAACCTGATGCAGTGCGCGTGATGAAGGCGTGCAGCGTCGATCTGGATGAGTTGCGCAGCACCCTTGTCGAGTTCATCGACGAGGATCTGTCAAATCTGGTGACGGATATTGACGGATCCGAGGCGGTGCCGACCGCAGCCTTCCAGCGTGTCATCCAGCGCGCGGCGATTCACGTTCAAAGCTCTGGCCGGACCGAAGTCACCGGGGCCAACGTTCTGGTCGCCATCTTCGCCGAACGCGAAAGCAACGCGGCCTATTTCCTGCAGGAGCAGGACATGACCCGCTATGACGCGGTGAACTTCATCGCACATGGCGTGGCCAAGGATCCTGCCTATGGTGAAAACCGTCCCGTTTCCGGCGCGGATCAGGTTGAGGAAGAGGTTCAGTCTAGCGCGGGTGAAGGCGAACAAAAGGAAAGCGCGCTGGGCAAGTATTGCATCGATCTGAACGCCAAATCGCGGGCTGGAGATGTCGATCCGCTGATCGGGCGCGCAGATGAGGTCGAACGCTGCATCCAGGTGCTGTGCCGCCGTCGCAAGAACAACCCGCTGCTGGTGGGTGATCCGGGTGTAGGCAAAACAGCCATCGCCGAGGGTCTGGCGCATAAGATCGTCGCGGGTGAAGCGCCGGATGTTCTGGCCAACACCACGATCTACTCGCTCGACATGGGTGCGTTGCTGGCCGGAACCCGATACCGCGGTGATTTCGAGGAGCGTCTCAAGGCTGTCGTGACCGAGTTGGAAGACCATCCTGACGCGGTCTTGTTCATCGACGAGATTCACACCGTGATCGGTGCCGGCGCCACTTCGGGCGGCGCGATGGACGCGTCGAACCTGCTGAAACCTGCACTGCAGGGCGGCAAGCTGCGTACCATGGGCTCGACCACGTATAAGGAGTTCCGCCAGCATTTCGAGAAGGACCGCGCGCTGAGCCGCCGTTTCCAGAAGATCGACGTGAATGAGCCTTCGGTCGAGGACAGCGTGAAGATTCTGCGCGGTCTGAAACCCTATTTCGAAAAGCATCACGAGATCAAATATACCGCTGATGCGATCAAAACCGCTGTGGAACTGTCGGCGCGCTATATCAATGACCGCAAACTGCCCGACAAGGCGATCGACGTGATCGACGAGGCCGGCGCGGCCCAGCATCTGGTCGCGGAAAGCAAACGCCGCAAGACCATCGGTGTGAAAGAGATCGAAGCGGTGGTCGCCAAGATCGCCCGCATTCCGCCCAAGAACGTCACCAAGGATGATGCCGAGGTTCTCAAAGACCTCGAAGCTTCGCTGAAACGAGTGGTGTTTGGTCAGGACGAAGCCATCGAGGCGCTGTCCAGCGCGATCAAACTGGCACGCGCGGGTTTGCGTGAGCCTGAAAAGCCAATCGGCAATTACCTGTTCGCCGGCCCGACCGGTGTGGGTAAAACCGAGGTTGCGAAACAGCTGGCCGATACGCTGGGTGTGGAACTGCTGCGGTTCGACATGTCCGAATACATGGAGAAACATGCGGTTTCCCGTCTGATCGGTGCGCCTCCGGGCTATGTCGGGTTCGACCAGGGCGGTCTGTTGACCGACGGCGTCGACCAGCATCCGCATTGCGTCCTGCTGCTGGATGAGATCGAGAAAGCGCACCCGGACGTGTTCAACATCCTGTTGCAGGTGATGGACCACGGTGAGTTGACCGATCACAACGGCCGCACGGTGAATTTCCGCAACGTGGTCTTGATCATGACCTCGAACGCGGGCGCGCAGGAACAGGCCAAAGCCGCCATTGGCTTTGCCCGTGATCGCCGCGAGGGCGAGGACACCGCCGCAATCGAGCGCATGTTCACGCCGGAATTCCGCAACCGTCTGGATGCGGTGATCTCGTTCGCGCCGCTGCCGAAAGAGGTCATCCTGCAGGTGGTCGAGAAGTTCGTCCTGCAGCTTGAGGCGCAGCTTTTGGATCGCGGCGTCTCGATCGATCTGACCCCCAACGCAGCCGAATGGCTGGCCGACAAGGGTTATGACGACAAGATGGGGGCCCGCCCGTTGGGCCGGGTTATTCAGGAGCACATCAAGAAACCGCTGGCCGAGGAATTGCTGTTCGGAAAACTCGCCAAGGGCGGTGTGGTCCGCGTATCCGTCAAGGACGGCGAGCTGGATCTGGAAATCCTCGGCCCCGATCAGCCGCGTATTCCGGGCGACAAACCTCCGCTGCTAACGGCAGATTGACCCGAAGAATGAAACGACAGCCTTCGCCTGCCAACCCAAATTGGCAGGCGATTTTCGTTCAAAGGACAGGAGACAGGGATGCGCAAAATCGGCGCTTTGATTTTTCCCGGGTTTGAGTTGCTGGATGTGTTCGGCCCGATGGAGATGTTCGGCCTGCTCACCGATGACTTCACCCTGGAGCTTGTCGCGGAAACCAGTGGGCCGGTTGAAAGCAATCAAAAGCTGAAGGCCTTTGCCGACACGACGATCGACGCGGCGCAGGGCTATGACATTCTTTTTGTGCCGGGCGGAGCCGGCACCCGCAAGGAAGTCAACAACTCACGCTTGTTGGATTGGATTGCGGACAGTTCGGATAAGGCGGAATTCACCTTGAGCGTATGCACTGGCAGCGCCCTTCTTGCCAGGGCCGGAGTATTGGACAACCGACGCGCCACGACCAACAAGGCGGCTTTTTCGTGGGTCTGCGCCCAAGGGCCCGACGTGGAGTGGGTTCCCCGGGCCAGATGGGTTGAAGACGGGCCATTCCTGACCTCATCCGGCGTTTCCGCCGGAATGGATATGGCCCTGGGTGCCATTGCCCTGATGCACGGAACGGATGTAGCCGAAAAGGTGTCGGTGTGGTGTGAGTATACCTGGCACAAGGACAAGACCCACGATCCGTTTGCCCGCGTGCATGGGCTGACGTGATGTAAAGGGATCAGCGCTCGGTCAGTTTCAGCTCGATCCGCCGGTTCTGGGCGCGGGCTTCGGGCGTATCTGACGGATTGACGGGCTGGAATTCACCAAAGCCGTTTGCGGCAAGCCGGTCTGGCGGGATGCCCAGCGCGTCGACCATGTAGCGAACAACGGACAAGGCGCGCCCCTGGCTGAGTTCCCAGTTGTCCTGATACCGCCCTGTTCCGGCCAGCGGCACGTTGTCGGTGTGCCCGTCCACCCGGATGACCCAATTCAATCCTTCAGGGATTTCCGCCGCCACGCTGCGCAGGATATTGGCCACCTTGGCGACCTCCAATTGCCCTTCCGGGGAAAGGACGGCCGAGCCGGTGTCGAACAGAACCTCGGACGAGAACACGAACCGGTCGCCTTCGATCCGTACGCCTTCCTGATCCCCAAGAACCTCGCGCAGGCGCCCGAAAAACTCGGACCGGTACCGTTGCAGATCTTCGGCCTGCGCCGCCAGTTGCTGGTTCTGACCCGACAGCGCTTCGGCTTCGGCCTCAAGCCGTATCCGCTCGGCCTCTTCCAGCAAGCGGCGACGGCGTTCTTCCGAGGCCGCCCGCGCCAGGGCGGCGTTCAGGTCCTGCCCCAGTGTCTGGATGCGGATATTGGCTGAAGCGTTACGCTCTTCGTAGTCATCCAGCAGGGCCTGCAACGATCCAAGCTGCCCGCGCAGTGCAGCCATCTGTTGATTCAAAAGCGCCGTTTGCCGCTGCGCTTCTGCAGAGATTTCTTTTTCATCCGCAATCGTGTTACGTGCCACCGCCAGCAATGTTGCCCGCTCTTCTGCCAGTGTCTTCTGCGCCTCGGCATCCGCTTGCGCCTGGGTCTGCGCGGCCAGGGCGGCCTTGAGTTGCGCCTTCAATTCTTCCGGATCCAGATCGCCAAAGCGACGCTCCAGCTCGGCCTTGGCTGCCTGCGCCGCGGCGAGCAAGGTCAGAGTATCCTCGGCGTCCTTGCGCTGCGCCTCAAGTGCCAGGGTCATCGCCGTCAGCTCCGCATCGGCGTCCTGAAGACGGTTGCGCAGGTTTTCGGCGGCGGCGGCTTCGGCCAGTTTCGCGGCCTCTTCCGCGCTCAGTGTTTCTTCAAGTTCAGCGATCCGGCTGCTTTGGGTTGCCTCGCTCGCCTCTAGGTCGGCAACGAGCGCTTCCAGCGCTTCCCGGCGGGCGGCAGCCAAACGGGCAGCTTCGGCCTGCGCGTCGATTTCTGCCCGGCGCTGGGCAAGCGCAAGGTTCAGGGCCTCCTGTTCGCTCAGCAATTCCTCGCGCTGGGATTGAAGATCGGCAATCGCCCCGCGCGCCTCTTCCTGATCAACCAGCAGAGCCGCGACCTGAGCCTCGAAATCCGTGATCCGGGTCTGTGCCTGTGACAGGTCATCTTCGGCCTGCGTCAAGGTCGCGTTCAGCGCCCCCAGACGGGCCTGCAAACGGCTGTTTTCACGCTCTTCCAGCCCCAGTGCGCCTGCCAACGCGGCGACTTCGTCGGACAGGGCCGTCAGCTCATCCTCCTGCCCCGAAATAGTCTCGCGCAGGACGAATTGCACCACCATGAAGATGGTCAGAACGAAGGTCAGAACCATCAGCAGCCCGGTCATCGCATCCACAAAGCCGGGCCAGACCGAACCCTGGAAACGTTGACCTGTGCGGCGGGACAGAGCCATGGTTTACTCGCCTTCCGGTGTGCTGCGCACGGCGCCCTTGGGCAGGGTCAGCGCCCTGACCAGCAATTCGATATCCTTGCGCATCTCGTTCATGCTTTCCTGACGGCCAGCCGAAATTTCCTCGAGGATACGCAGCAGCTGCACGTCCATCGACCGCAGGCGCATCCGGCTTTCGGCGTCGATCCCGTCGCCGGCGCCATGTTCGCGTATGTGATCCAGCAGCGCGTCCTGACCAAGGGCCACGCGTTCCAAAGCAGATGTCACACCTTCGGTTTCAGACTGCCGCTGGTTCATGTCCCCGATGGTTCGAACCAGCTGACCCATCTTGGCCGAAAGGTCGGCGCGGTCAGCTTCCTGCGCGGAAAACAGATCCTGCAGCGCATTCATCTGTTCGGACATTGCATCCAGAACCGGCGTCAGAACCGCGATTTCTGCGCCGCCTTCTTCACTTGCCGCGAACCCGACGCGGGTGATCGATGACAGCCATTCCTCAAGCTCGCGATAGAACCGGTTTTGGCCGTGCCCGGCAAAGAGTTCCAGCAGGCCAACGATCAAGGAGCCAGCCAACCCAAGCAGCGAGGATCCAAATGCGACGCCCATACCCTGCAACTGCGCCTCGAGCCCGGTCATCAGCCGGTTGAACACCGCCAACCCTTCTTCGCCTTCCTGCGGGTTCAGGCTGCGGATGGTGTCGACTATGGCCGGAACGGTGGTGGCAAGGCCAAAGAATGTACCCAGAAGGCCAAGGTAAATTAGGACGTTGGTGATATAGCGTGTGATCTCACGCTCTTCCTCGACCCGTTCGGCGACGGAATCCAGAATTGACCGGGTTGAACTGGAACTGATCTGCGACCGCGCACCGCGTTCGCGCAGCAGCGAGGCCAGCGGTGCCAAAAGCTGCGGTGTCCGGGCATCCTCGCGCACAACACCGCCGACAAATGCCTCGATCCAGCGGACGGAGCCGATCAGCTGCCCCACCTGATAGAAACAGGCCAGAACGCCGATGACGAAAACAAGCAGAATGAACCCGTTCAGATAGGGGTTCGCCTGAAACACCGGCAGCACGTATGGCAGCGCCATGAACACACCCAGCCCTGACAGGCCAATCGCGATCAACATCATCACGATCTGTCGGATGGGATGCGAGAAATGGGGTCTCGCGCCCTGATGTGCCTGCGCCATGCGCGTCATTCCCGGTTTTTGCCTGCTCTGCGCTGAATCTAGCGAACTTCCGCCGGTGACGCCAAGGGTTTATGCGGTAATGCTGCGCACCCGTTGCGACAACCACTCAAGATCGGGATCGCGCAGACCGATCTCGGCCAAATGTTCGGTCGTATTGTACAGATATTCGGTGTTCGGACCGCGCCCGCCAACGGCATGGGCGATGATCTGAGCCTGTTCTTCCAAGGGCATGCCGCCGCAATACTGCACGTGGGCCTCGTCGATCACATAGGTCACGGCATTCACCACTGTACCGCAGTCCAGATGCACATCCAGCATCTTCTCGACATAGGCCGAGGAAATCAGCTCGCGCTCGCGCAGTTCGTGCAGGGTGCGTTCCTCGTGCCCCGTTTCGACCGCCAGTGCCAGACCCTTGCAATGGGCGGCGGTCTGCTCGTCCAGCGCCAGCACCAGACCCGGGTGGTCCTCGGTGCCGCGGTGGTGGATGGAACTCATGCAGAAAGAGCGAGCATATCCATGCAAGGTTGCGCGTTCGCTGCGCGCCACCGGAAACCCAGGATTCCACAGCAGCGATCCATATCCGAAAACCCACATCGTCATTACTCTGGTCCTTGCCCGTTTGCGCCTATAAACATCAAATCCGACGCAGGAAAAAGGGCCATTTGTCATGCGCCGTCTGATACGAGTACTCATATTTGTTGCCGTTGCCTGGAGTGCCTATTGGTTCATCGCCGGTTACGGGCTGCGCAGCGCGATCACCGCCTGGTTCGACAAGCAACAGGAACTGGGCTGGCAGGCCGAATTTTCCGAAGTCGCAACAGCGGGTTATCCGACGCATCACGTAACCCGGCTGAACAACCCGGGGCTGGCCGATCCGGTCAACGGCACCGCCTGGAGCGCCGACTGGATCGAGTTCGAAAGCCCTGCGATCTGGCCCGGTCGGCAGGTGCTGCGGTTTGCGGATACGCCCCAACGGCTGTCCTATTTCGACCAGACGGCGACCGTTCAGGCAACGGATTTGCAGGCAGAACTGCAATTGCAGCCGGGTGTCGCACTTGTTCTGGAAAAGATGGCCCTGACTGCAGACAAGTGGATTGTCGCGGGCGAAGCTGCTGCGGTGGCAGGTGGTGAAACCCTTGATCTGCTTATGGAACAGTCCGGCCAGCCCGAAGCATACAAGGTCAGCGCCCGGATCGACGGCTTTCGGCCTGGCATGGACCTGCGCGACCTCATGCGGTCGGCCACATCGCTGCCGCAGGCATTTGAAACGCTGGCGGTGGACATGACCGTCACCTTTGACAAGCCATGGGACCGTTCTGCGCTTGAGGAAAGCAGGCCGCAGCCGGTAGCCATCGATCTGAGGCTGGCGGAAATCAGGTGGGGTGAGTTGCGCCTGTTTGCTGCTGGCGGGCTGGATGTTGACGCACAGGGCATTCCAACCGGCGAAATCGCCATCAAAGCGGAAAACTGGCGCGACATGATCGCCATGGCCAACGCCGCCGGTGCCTTGCCGGATCAGGCGGTTGACCCGGTCACGCGAGCGCTGAACTTTATGGCCGGTTTGGGCGGAAATCCGAACGCGCTGGACCTACAGCTCAATTTCCGCGACGGATTCGTGGCACTGGGCCCGTTGCCGCTTGGACCGGCACCCCGGTTGATATTGCGGTGATGCCCGGCGATACCTTGGGCAGATACGAAACAGAATTCAGCGCTTACGGGAACGGTCAATGGGACTAAGAACACTCATTTCCAATCGGATTTCGAAATGGGCGCTGGGACACAAGAAGATCAGGCGCGAACTGCTGCGGCAGTTGTGGAAAGATGACGTTCTGTTCTTTCGCAATTTCAACGATCACAGCCTGGTCTATTACCCTCATGATGTCATTGGAGAACACCTGACGAAATTCGGTGAGTTCAGTCGCGAACCGGTGCGTGAACTGGCCGAATATCTGACTCGTTCGGGCCAGCCCCCGGAAGGCGGTTCCGTGCTGGAGGTCGGTGCAAATATAGGTACGCACACAGTTTATTTCTTCAGGGATCTGCACTGCAACTCGGTTGTTGCGATCGAACCCGACCCCGAAAACCACGAATTGCTGTGCCGGAACGTTCGGATCAACGACCTGAACGATAAAGTGACCATTCTGCGCGTTGGCGCATCTGACAAAACCGGGCAGTTGCCCTTCGTCACCAGTGAACTGAACCGGGGAGGTTCGAAAATCGGAGAGGCGCAGGATAATGCGATCATGGTGGAGGTGACCACCGTTGATTCACTTCTCGAGACCCAAGCCCAATCGCTTCAGGATCTTCGTTTAATCTGGATCGACGTCGAAGGGCATGAATTGCAGGTCCTGCAAGGCGCACTGCGAACCCTGGGCGAAGTCAAACCCCCGGTCTATTTGGAATACACCCCCAAATCGGATGCGTCCGAAAACGAAAAGCTGCGGGATATTCTGTTTGAGGCCTATGATCACGTCGTTGATTTTGCGAACGGTCAAACGGTTCTGACCCGTGAGAGTTTCAATCACATCCACGCACAGACCGATCTGTTGGCACTGAATCTGAAACCCTAAGCGCGCCGGAACTAGCGGCAGAACGTACCGCTGCGGTATCGCGCCGTATCCAGGTGGAAATGATCGCGGTGATACCTGTCCGAATTTGGTCCCAGCACGGTTCCGAACGGGCCACAGGCACCGCGCCAGACCTTGATCAGCTGCTTTTGAGAGGGGTTTTTACGCCAACCGTTCAAAACCGTCACAACCTCACCATCGGCCATTGTGAAACCCGAGATGTCGATGGCACGCCCCTTGCCGTGTTCTGAAATCCGGGCACCTTTTTGGCTGTTGCGCGTGCGGCAGGCGTAATGGGCCGCCACCTGCAACTCGACTACCGGACCACGTCTTTTGAAGGTGGGAATGACGGCTTTGTCGACCCATTTGTTGAGCGCGATCGCCGTGCCGCAATCCATCGTCGACGGGCGGCTGAGCGCGACACCCGAAACTGATGTGATCTGGACCGCATCCTTGATCCCGCAGGCCTTGATCTTGCCCGACACCCTGCCCACCGCTTTGCCCTGAATGGCGATGTCACCGCAAACTGACCCCTTGCGCAGTTTGCGTTTCTTCAGAAAAGCCTGTTGCTCCAACTCTTTGGGGCGCAGGTACGGCATCAGTGACGTGTCCGGTCCCAGCAGCGGCAGATCCGAAGGTCGCGCAGCAGCGGCCAAAACCTGAGGCGATTCCGGACGTGTTTGGGGCCGCATCTCTGACAGCGCCGCAACGGATGCTGCAGCTTTGGAAATCACTGCGCTTCCTGAAAAAGCCGCCGGGCGTGTCAATGGAAACAGCGATTGTTCTGGTGGCGCAGCCGTGGTTGCGGTGGCGACCAACACCGCAGTTCCGACCAGTATGCGCCCCCAGATCTTTGTCATGAATGGGCCTTGCCACGTCCAAAGTCGGGCGCGTCCGTATCCTGACCCGCGTCGATGATGCCGCGTCGGATCGCGCGGGTGCGGGTGAAGTAATCGAACAGGTGCTCGCCATCCCCGGTGCGGATCGCACGTTGCAGGGCAAAAAGCTCTTCGGTAAAGCGCCCGAGAATTTCCAGCGTCGCGTCCTTGTTGGTCAGAAACACATCGCGCCACATAGTCGGATCAGACGCTGCAATCCGGGTGAAATCCCGGAAACCGGCTGCCGAGTACTTGATCACCTCGCTATCTGTGACCCGCCGCAGATCGTCCGCGACGCCCACCATCGTATAGGCAATCAGGTGCGGCGCATGAGAGGTCACGGCCAGAACCAGATCGTGATGGTCGGCATCCATTTCATCGACATTCGAGCCCATACCCTCCCACAGGGCACGCAGCCGGGTAACGGCTTCAGGGTCAGCGTCTTCCACCGGCACCAATAGGCACCAGCGATTGTCGAACAGTTCCGCAAACCCGGCTTCGGGGCCGGAATGCTCGGTTCCGGCCAATGGGTGGGCGGGAATGAAATGCACGCCATCGGGAACGTGCGGTGACACGGCCTGAATAACGTGGCGCTTGACCGAACCGACATCCGTCACGGTGGCGCCCGGTTTCAGGACCGGTGCGATATCCTGCGCAACAGCTTCCATCGCACCAACGGGAACGCACAGCACCACCAGATCAGCCCCTTCAACGGCCTCGCGCGCCGTGTCGCACACGCGGTCGCACAACCCGATGCGCCGCGCCGTATCACGGGTGGCTTCGGACCGTGCATAGCCCGTGACTTCGCCGGCCAGACCGGCGCGCTTGATGGCCCAGAACATCGAGGAAGCGATCAGACCCAGCCCGATCAGCGCCACACGGTCATATATCTGGCTCATGCTGCGCCCCCTTTGAACGCGGTGATTGCTGCCACGACACGGCGGCAGGCCTCTTCATCGCCAACGGTGATCCGCAGCGCGTTCGGCAGGTTGTAGCCTGCAACCCGCCGAACAATCAAACCCTGGGTTTTCAGGTAGTCGTCGCAGGCCTCGGCTTCGGCCTGATCAGCAAAGCGCGCCAGGATGAAATTGGTGGAAGACCGGTCTGACGGAACGCCGATCTTCGCCAGCTCGCCCGACAACCAAACGCGCAGGCGGGCGTTCTCGGTCTGGCAAAACGTCATGTAATCGGTGTCCCGCACCGCCGCTTCTGCAGCGGCCAGCGCAGTCTGCGACAGGTTGAAGGGCTGGCGGACCCGGTTGAGCACATCGATGATCGGCTGCTGCGCGTACCCCCAGCCGACACGCAGCCCGCCCAGACCGTAGATCTTGGAAAAGGTCCGCGTCATGATCACATTTTCAAACCGGTCCACCAATGCCGCGCCGCCATCAAACCCATCGACAAACTCGGCGTAGGCGCCATCAACCACCATCAGGCAGCTTTCGGGCAGGTTTTCCGCCAATCTCGTCAGTTCGGCCTCGGAAATCATGGTCGAAGTCGGATTGCCTGGATTGGTGACAAAAACGATCCGTGTGCGTTCGGTGACCGCCGCCAGAATGGCATCCACATCGACCGTGCGATCCGTTTCAGCCACCATGACCGGGTCCGCGCCGACCATGCGAGCGATGATCGGGTACATGGAAAACCCATGCTCGGTATGGATCACCTCATCGCCCGGTCCCGCATAGGCCTGCGCCACGAACTGAAGAACTTCGTCGCTGCCGACGCCACAGATGATCCGCGCCGCATCCAGCCCGTTCCGCTCGCCGATTGCACTGCGCAGACTGGCATGATCCGTGCTGGGATAGCGATGCAGCATGGCAGCAGTTTCCCGAACGGCCTCAATCGCCTTTCGGCCCGGACCAAAGGGGTTTTCGTTGGAACTCAGCTTGATGACATTCGCCACGCCTTTGATATGCGACTGGCCGCCCTGATACAGCGCGATGTCCATGATGCCGGGTTGCGGGGTAATCTTGGTCATGAGGGGCTCCGTTATCCGAGCCCCTCATACCCGTCTCAACGGATTGAGAAAAGCGGCAATTCCCTTATGCCGCCCGGAAGCGGGCCGTTGCCGGATCAGCGTCGTAGAATGGCGCGAATTCTTCGGTCCGGTGCGACAGGTCATTAACACTGTCGATGATGAACTGAACCGTCTCTTCGGTCATCAGGTACGAGAAGTTCAGCCGCACCCAACCGGGTTTCTTCATCTCTTTCCCTGCGGACAATTCGGCATGCAAAACCTCGGATGTCGCGCGGTCTATACCCAGCAGTCGGTGCGCATAAGGCCCGGCGCAGGCACATCCGCCCCGAGCCTGAATGCCATAGACATCGCTCAGCATGCGGGTGAACAACTGCTGGTGCACTGGCTGGCCAGAATTGTCTCGGACGAGAAACGAAAAGATGGGCAGGCGGTGCCAGTTGTCCACGCCCAGCAATGTCAGGTTTGGATTGCCACGCCAGCCGTCCAGCGCCATTTGATTGTAAAGCGCCTCGCGCTTTGCGATCTCCTCGGAGCCAACGACATCCTTGACGATGAAGGCCAGCGCGGCGCGGATATCTCCGATGACGTTTGGCGTTCCGGCCTCTTCCCGGGTGGCAAGATCTTCGCTGTAATCATGGCGCCAAGGCGACACGAAACTGACCGTTCCGCCACCGGGCCAGCTGGGGCAGGTGCGCTGAACCGCATGACTGTTCACGATCAGAACGCCCGACGCCCCCGGCCCGCCGGGAAATTTGTGTGGTGACACGACTATCGCATCCTTGCGCGCGTCCGCCGGCCCCATGTCCATCGGCAGATAAGGTCCGCCACCGGCATAGTCCCAGACCGACACAGCACCATGCTCCTTCAGCAACCGTGTGACCGGATCGGGATTGGTGATGATGCCCGTCACGTTTGATGCCGCCGAAAACGAACCAATCAACAGATCCGCATCCTGGTTTGCAACCAGCGCCTCTTTCAATGCATCCAGATCAAGGCCACCCTCCGGGGCTTCGGGAATTTCGATCACCCGCGCCTTGCTTTCCCGCCATGGCAGAATATTCGAATGATGTTCATACGGCCCGATCAGGACAACTGGCTGGTCAGCTTGCTCTATCCCCAGCAAACTGACCAGCCGGTTGAGACCCGCAGTGGCGCCCGACCCGGCAAAAATCACCGCGTCTTCTCCCCTTGCGCCAACAATGCGGGCGATCTCTGCGCGTGCTTCGCGGCGCAAACGTGTCATATAGGATCCGCAAAAAGAGGCCTCAGTATGGCTGTTGGCATAGAACGGCAACACATGCCCGGCCACAAAGTTTTCGACCTGCCGCAACGCACGGCCGGAGGCCACGTAATCCGCATAGACAAGCGGTACGCCCCGAAGCAGACCAGGGATCAGCACGTTCTCTCCGATCAGCCCTTCACGCAGGGATGAATCTTGAGCGGCGGTCTGAAGGTTTGCTCGAAATTCGGACAAGGTCATTGCATCTGCTCCATTCCTTTGGAACCAATGTGATTGAAATATGTTCTAAAAACTTCACCTATTTTTGCTTTATTTTCTCCTTTTTTGTGTCATATGATCAGGAATGACCTCAAAATTAGATCAATTGGACATACGCATTCTGAAAGAGCTGCAACGGGATGCTTCGTTGTCGCAACGCGAGTTGGCCGACCGGGTCGGCCTGTCGCAGAATGCGTGCTGGCGCCGCCTCAAGGCGTTGACCGACGATGGCGTGCTGCAAGGCTCCAGTGCCCGGATCGCGCGTGAAAAGCTGGGGCTCAGCCTAGTTGTCTTTGTCATGCTGCGCACCCGGCACCATTCAACGGAATGGCTGCAGGCTTTTCGCAGCCACGTCCTGACCATCCCTGAAGTGGTGGATTTCCACCGGATCGGCGGCGACTATGACTATCAACTCAAGGTGGTGACCCAGGACATGGCATCTTACGACAAGGTCTATCAGCGCCTGATCGAAAAGGTGGAACTGGACAGCGTGACTTCGTATTTCGCCATGGAAGCGATTGCCGAGGGGCGTCCGCTACCGCTCTGATCCGCACTTCATCTGGCCAAAAATATCCCGGGGGAAGCGCGGCCTGCCGCGATGGGGGCAGAGCCCCCAACAAAAAAGGGCCGCGCAGAACAGCGCGGCCTTTGAAACTTGGGATCGGCGAAGATCAGTTCTTCGCGTAGAATTCGACGACCAGGTTCGGCTCCATGACGACCGGGTAAGGCACATCGCTCAGGCCCGGCGCGCGCACGAAGGTCGCGGTCATTTTCGAATGGTCGGCGTCGATGTAGTCAGGCACGTCACGCTCGGCCAGAGCAGCGGCTTCCAGAACAACGGCCAGTTGCTTGGACTTGTCACGCACTTCGATCACGTCGCCTTCCTTGACACGGTAGGACGGGATGTTGACGCGCTGGCCGTTTACCTTGACGTGGCCGTGGTTCACGAACTGACGTGCAGCAAACACGGTCGCCACGAACTTGGCGCGATAGACTACAGCGTCGAGGCGACGCTCCAGCAGGCCGATCAGGTTTTCACCGGTATCGCCTTTGACACGCTCGGCTTCGGCGTAGATGCGGCGGAACTGCTTCTCGGTCAGGTCGCCATAATAGCCTTTCAGCTTCTGCTTGGCGCGCAGCTGCAGACCGAAGTCCGACAGTTTGCCCTTGCGGCGCTGGCCGTGCTGGCCGGGGCCGTATTCACGACGGTTGACCGGGGATTTCGGACGACCCCAGATGTTTTCGCCCATCCGGCGGTCGATTTTGTACTTGGCAGACGTGCGTTTGGTCACGGCTGATCTCCTTCGTTCAGGTCGAGGCCCATTCAGGCCACTATGAAGGGCGTTGTCCTCTTGAGGTTTCCCCCATGACAGGCATCCCCTTGCGGGGGCCACCAACACCAATGAAGCAGCGCTTATATCCGTGAATTTCGGAGAGTCAACAGGTCTCGGGGCTTTGATTTTTTAACCCGCAGGGAAACAGCCGGCCTGTTGCACCAATAATGGGGAAGTTACCGAAGGCCGTTCCGTGCCGGAAATGCGATCACTGTGCTGTTGCTGTGATCGATGGCGTCAAATGGCAGGCTGATTTCCCAGATTTCGCTGACCCAGTAATCCTGATCCCGCTCGGGGAAATCCTGTTCAAAAACCAGCGTCGGCGCGTCTTCACCTTCGGGGACAATCAACTCCCCTCGATATTGCCGTGCACCGTTGGTCAGAACAACAGTGCCAAACACATCACCGGGTATCTCCGAAGAGGAATATACACTTTCAGCAACAACCCTGCTGCCGACGCTTTCTGCCTTGCCCAGCATCATCTCGGCAGCCACGTCCAGTCGACGTGCCACGCCGCGCCAGGACCATGCCGCACCTACCGTCAACGATTCCACAGGCGCAGCCTCAAGCCCGTCGATTTCAGTTTGTGTCCACAAGATAGCTTTGCGACCGTTTTGTCCGGTTCTCATTTGCCCGCCCGACCTTTCAACAAACTACACGTTACCGATGCGTATTTATCTATTAAGAATTGGTCGGAAAAAAGACCGAATTGCAGCATTCACAGAAATGTTGTGCTTTTGCCATTTCAAAACGATACTTCCGGGCTTTTCAAAGAGTTTCAGCACACAGCCCACTGACATTCAGGGACACGATCACCCCCCTCTTTGGCCGCCTCATCCGGGCGATTGTGACCAGAAAGTCGCAGAAAGCAGCAATGAAGCAATTCACTTTGAGGTTGCTCGAAAATGCAGGTACTCAGCCTGGAGAATACTGGTCGGAATCGACCTCCCAAGAGTGAATAAGTTTGTAAAATGAAAAAGTTATTGTTTGGTGCATTACTTGTTGTGAGTGCTTGTGCCGCCAATCCCGGACCATCCATCCCCGTAAAGCCCGGCCACGATCTTGCCTTTGCCCGCAGGGCAGTTCAGAGCTGTTCGGCCAATGCCGAGGCCGGCAGCACCAGCGCCGTTGTCGGTGGCTATGCAACCGGTGTCATTCTGGTGGGCGTCATCCTGGGCCCGGCGATTGTCGGGCTGAATCAGGATACCATTTATGAAAACGGCAAGATCGACGGCGTCGACCGCTGCCTGGCCAAGCACGGCTTTGAGCGCCGTGACCTGACGGATGGTGAAGTCTTCTGGCTGGGCGACAGTTACGGCACGGAACGCGAGAACCGGTTACGTCACCTCATCGGCGGCGGCACCGTTGAAAGCTACAAACCGACTTTGAATTGATGGGTGCACTTGCCTGACGGCATCCGTGGCGGGGAACGTCTGCGCCTCGGCATGCGCGTGGCAAGTCATTGCAAGTACGGATCTCCTGCCCGATCGGTACAGGATATCTGACCGGATTACAAAAGTTGTCATTGCGAAACCATTGCCCGCGAGACGGGTGGTCTCTTAGCGTTTGAACAGGGTCGCAGACCCAACAATTTCAAGCAGGAGATTACAATGAAAACTGGAATGACACTTGGAATTATCGGCGGTGTTATCGCCTTATTGGTCGGTGCGGTGGGCTACAGCGCCTCATCCGCCCTCGGCTCGTTGTCCAGCGGCATCGGGTACGAGCAGGGCGCATCATCCGCGCAGTTCTACAGCATCATGTCGCTGGTGTTGCCGGTCGCCGGCCTTCTGGGCGGAGGCATCGCCGGCAGGAACGCGCAGGTTGGAGCTGGCCTGATGGGCCTGTCCGCCGTCGGAATTTTATGGGCCTTCGGCCTGAGCTTTTTGTCAATCGTTCCCGCCGTCCTTCTTGGGCTCGGCGCTTTTCTGGTGCTTTCAGAAGGCGAAAGCAGTTCGCCTGAAAATAGCTGAGACACCTACCAAAACAGGCATGCCCAAATGGGCAAGCCTGACCGGATCATCCGTGCTTTTGCTGTTACCCGGAATTCGCAAAAGCGAACGTCCGGAGCTCACCACCCAAGAAAACTCAGTTGCCTCCAGCCTTCCAGCGGGCCCAGATTTCCGGCTCTCCGTTGAATGTGTTGATATCAACCTTGCCCTGGACCCCCGGGACCAGCCCGGTGCCAGTGTATTGCCAGAAACGCCAGATCGTATTCGGATAAACGTCGCGAGGGTGCCCGGCAACCGAACGCAACCAGAACTCGGTTTTGGGCAGGCGACTGATATTGGTGTCCTGATAAAAATCCACGGTGGTGTAGACGATCGGTCTGCGCCCGTAGTGACGCTCGAGAATATTCAGGAATTTCTCGGCCTCGGCCCGCACTGTTTTGCCATCGGGCCGCAAAGTGCAGGTCTTGGAATGTGGCGTCCATTCCATGTCGAGAACATGAGGCAGATCGGCGCCCTTGGGCACGTTGCGGATAAACCAGCGGGCCTGTTCGGCAGCAGGACGGCAAAAGTAATAATAGTGATAGGCGCCCCACGGCACACCCGCTGCCTGCGCGCCCTGCCGGTGTTCATTGAAGCGCGGATCCGCGAAATCGCCCCCTTCAGTGGCCTTGATGAACACAAAGCTGACCCCGGCAGAGCGGGCAGTGCGCCAATCGATCGAGTCCTGCCAGCGCGACACGTCCAGCCCATGGACCGGGTAGCTTCCGGGTTGCCGCCCCTCCCACTCATGAGGGTCCGCATCGCCAAAGCGAGGGTGAATAACCAATGGCGGTTTCGGGTCCGTTACCTCGAAGTGCTCGACCACCTGTGGTGGCGGAGGACGCCGCCCGCATGATACAAGTGTCAGCCCGATGAGTGCCAGTAAGACCACTAAGCGCATTATTCTAACCTGCCTGAAATATCTGCTCGTATTGTTGGGCTCAGAATGACAAATCTGCGTGATAAGACAACGCTACAATTGCGTGACGGCGGAAACTTACCGCTTGCACACCGGGCACCTTCAGAAATTGACAATTCATGCTTGATCCCGGGCACCAAAACGCCTAAAGCAGCGCAATCCGGTGCCGCGTCATGCGACTCCGGTGTTTTGGTTTGCTTCAAAGCGTGACGTCCCGCTTTCTTCGGCCCGGACGCGATGCGGCAAGCCAGACCAAAGGAACATTCGATCTGACCTCTGGCGGGCTGTGCGCAGGACCCGGTGAAGACCAAGAGCTCTCAGGCCGTGCCCAAACTTCGTGGACCAACCACGAGCAGATAGGAGTACCTGCGATGGACCTGATCGCACAGCTTGAGGCGGAACAGATTGCCGCCCTGGGGAAAGACATCCCCGATTTCAAAGCCGGAGACACCATCCGTGTCGGCTTTAAAGTGACCGAAGGGTCGCGTACCCGTGTGCAGAACTACGAAGGCGTCTGCATCGCGCGCAAAGGTGGCAGCGGCATCGCCGGTTCGTTCACCGTTCGCAAGATTTCGTTTGGCGAAGGCGTGGAGCGTGTGTTCCCGCTGCATTCGACCAACATTGACAGCATCACCGTTGTCCGCCGTGGCCGCGTCCGTCGCGCCAAACTGTACTATCTGCGCTCGCGCCGTGGTAAGTCCGCGCGTATCGCAGAAGTCACCAACTACAAGCCCAAGGCTGGCGCCGAGGCGTAAGGAGCGGAAAGATGAAAAAAGACATCCATCCCGATTATCACGTCATCAACGTCAAAATGACCGATGGCACCGTGGTTCAGATGAAATCCACTTGGGGCGCCGAAGGCGACCAGCTGGCTCTGGAAATCGACCCCTCCTCGCACCCCGCGTGGACCGGTGGATCGTCGCGCCTGATGGACGCTGGCGGCCGCGTGTCGAAGTTCAAGAAAAAATACGAAGGTCTGGGCTTCTAAGCCTTACCGGTTCCGAATGCAGAAGGCCGCCCATTGGGCGGCCTTTTTTTTGGAGCGTGTTGGGTTTTATTCGAACAGGTAAAAGCACAGCTTGTTGCCGTCTGGGTCCCGGACATATGCGCCGTAGAAGCGGTCAGGCACACGCTGGCCCGGCTCGCCCTCGTCCGTCGCGCCAAGGCTGATGGCCCTGTCATACATGGTGGTGACCGCATCTTTGGATTCGGCGGCAAAGGCCAGCATGTTGCCATTTCCTGACGCGCAGGTTTCGCCGTCATAGGGTTCGCAAACCGCCAGCATGGGTGCAGTCGGATCGTTGCCGATGAACGCAATCCGACCGGCATCGATCAGAACCTTCGCGCCTTTGTCCGCGAAAAGCGCGGTATAGAACTCTTTGGCCTTGTCCATGTTGGAAACGCCAATGGTAACATATCCGATCATTCAGGATGTCCTCTGCTGATTGCTAAGCTGTTTGCGACGCACTGTCCGTCAGGCGCCACAGGTATACAAGTCACGAAACCGGCATCGACTGACCTTGAAAGCCCACTGGGAAAGTGCAGGTCACGGCCTTCGCAACCACGCGCTGTTTTTGCCTGTCTGGCCCATCGTTTCTTTGGCAAATCTGAGAAACGGTGCAAACCGCCCGTCATGTTACACGGCGTAACCCGCCCGCGCCGCGCTGTTTTCCGGTTTCCTCGCCAATAATAGGCCAATACACCGCTTGAGGTTCTTTCCTTCCCACCAAACACAACATATAGTGGCTACAAACAACGTGTGGGCAAACACGGCGGGACTTGGGAATACAAGCATGGCACATATCATTGTGGTCGGGAACGAAAAGGGCGGCGCAGGCAAATCGACCGTTTCGATGCATGTGGCGACGGCGCTGGCGCGGCTGGGGCACAAGGTCAGCACACTGGATCTGGACCTGCGGCAGCGCAGCCTTGGGCGTTACTTCGAAAACCGCCTGAACTTTCTCAGAAGTTCGGACCTGAGCCTGCCCAGCCCGCGTCATCACGACCTGCCCGAAATCGATGCGGCCACGCTGAAGCCGGGCGAGAATATCTATGACCACCGCCTGTCCGCCGCCGTTGCTGAACTGGAAAGCGACAGCGACTTCATCCTGATCGACTGCCCCGGCTCGCACACGCGCCTCAGCCAGGTGGCGCATTCGTTGGCCGACACGTTGATCACACCGCTGAACGACAGCTTCATCGACTTCGACTTGTTGGCGCGGATCGACTCGAAAGGTGAAAAGATCCTCGGGCCATCTGTCTATTCGGAAATGGTATGGAACGCGCGTCAGCTGCGGGCGCAGGCCGGGCTGAAACCCATCGACTGGGTTGTGGTCCGCAACCGGGTCGGCACACAGCGCATGGTCAACAAGGAAAAGATGCAGCGCGCGATCGAGATGCTGTCTCAGCGGATCGGTTTCAGGGTTGCATCTGGCTTTTCCGAACGGGTGATTTTCCGCGAGCTGTTTCCGCGCGGCCTGACCCTTCTGGACCTCAAGGATATCGGGGTCAAACAGCTGAACATCTCGAACATCGCCGCGCGACAAGAGCTGCGCGACATGATGAAAGAACTGAACCTGCCGGGGGTCGAGATCGACTTCTGACGGGGCACGCCTTCACCGCTACCTTGAACATCCTGATCATTTTGCCAGGGCGATCGCCTTGTTGACTTCGATGCCACGATTGATGGCAAGGTAGGTCGGAAAGGGCGACCGGCCTGAGACATCGATGTCGCGCCGAAGCCAGTCATGCGTTTCCAAAAGATAGAGCGACTTCGACAACGCGCGGTCGGTGATCGTGGACAGATCTGATTTTATGACAGAAAAGCGCTGGGGGGTTTGCGTCACGGCCAGAATCGGCACGGTCCAGCTTCGCCTCAGAAGGGCAAAGTCGTCTTCGTCGGGCACGGCCTTAACAATTCTGCTTGCAACCTCGGCCATTTCTTTACCGCTCTGCGTTAGCCGGAATTCGGGGCGCAGTGGATGACCGTGGCCGGGGTTTTTCTCAAGAAGCCTTAACTCGATCAGGTGCCCAAGGCTTTGGGTAAACGAACTGCGGCCTGCCCCCGTCGCCGCAATCAGCGGTGCCTGCCGCCCCGGAACGCCCGCGTGCAGCTTTGCCAGAATGCTCAGCGACCATGCCCGCGACGTAAGCTTGACAAGTGACTTTGTGTCCATAAAGTATAGTTACTTTATTATTAGATAGTAGGAAAGACCGATGCTGCCAGTTTCTTTGGAAAACACGATCACGCTTGCGATCTCAGTCCGCGACCGTCACGCCAGCGCCAAATGGTACAGCGACATGCTTGGATTTGAGCTGATCCATCACATTGACGAAGCCAGCTGGAGCGAAATGCAGACAAAGACCGACGGCGTAACCTTGGGACTGGGCGAGCAGACCAAACCCGCGCCCGGTAACACCGTCCCTGTATTTGGAGTAAGCGACATCAAAACGGCAAGGGGCGCGCTGGAAACGGCCGGGGTCAAATTCGACGGCGACACAGAAACCATCGAGGGGATGGTCAGCACCGCCACATTCTACGACTTGGACGGCAACGCCATGATGTTGGCGCAGGACCTGACCGGACAAGGATGACATCTTACGACCGGCGCAATCCCACGGGCCGCCGTTATTCGGCGGCCCTGTAGACAGTAAACAGCTCTTTCGGCTCGGTCACACCGCGCAGCATGTAGCGGCCCAACGATACAAGCTCGTGACTGCAGGGTTCGGCTGCCCGGGCGACGTCGTCTGATATCAGGATTCGCTGCCCCAGAGACCGGTGCATGCCGGAGATGCGGGCGGCCTGATTGACCGCAGGTCCGATCACAGTGAAATCCAGCCGGTTTTCCGCCCCGATATTGCCATAGAGGATTTCACCTGCGTGCAGCGCCAGGGTGTAACCAACTACGCGCAGACCCTCTGCCTGCCGCTGCGCGTTCCTTGCGGCCATTCGATCCTGCAACAGCGCTACGGCAACCAGCGCGGCGCGCGCGTCTTCGTCGATTTCCCCGACATCGAACATGGCCATCAGCCCGTCGCCCATGAATTTCAGGATATTGCCACCGCATTCGTGCACGACCGCCACCACAACCGCGAGATAGTCATTCAGCATTTCGATGATTTCCGGGCCGGGCAATTGCTCGGACAGGCTGGTGAAATCTTCAAGATCGAAGTTCCAGATCACAGCGTCGATCTGCTGTAGCGAACCGCGGCGAATTTCCCCTGACAGCACCCGGCGCCCCGCGTCCCGGCCCAGATAGACGCGCATCAGATCCCTGGCCATCCGGCTATTGGACGCCGATTTGAGCGCAAGTCCCAGATGGGGCAAGACGGAATTAATCAGGTTCAGATCATGATCGCGGAACCCCTCGGGCGCGTCGCTGGTCCAGGACATCAGTACTCCGTCAACCGAGGTGTCCGGTTCTTTCAGGGCCTCGCGCATGGGACGCTCGAAAGACACGCCTGTTGCGTAATAGTCCGTGGCGCCCTGCTCGCGCAGTTCATTGAGCAACGGAAAACGGCTGGGCGTGTTCTGATCGACCAGCCGTTCACGCAGGTCCTGCATGTCCTCTGTCATCAACGCATAAAGCGGGCTTTGCTGCCATTGCGGGCTGGGTTCTTCGGAATACTCGAACTTCTGATAGTCACCGCCATGCCCGTGATACCAGCTGTATCCTGTGCCGCCATACACCGGGTGCAGGGCGGATTGCGCCGCGTGAAACCGCATGAGGGGCACGCCCAGATCAACCAGTCGCGCGCAGTACCCGTCCAGCAACTCTTCTTTTCCGGCCCCTTCCAGCCCCCGGTCGACCAGCCATTCGATCAGAGAGTCCGCTTTTGCCGTTTCGGTGTCGGGGGCCGTCATATTCAAGTCCTGTATGAAGTCTCTTGATCATCTGGGGTAAGGGACGGCAAATTACCAGTGCTCAGACCATTCCCGCCAGCTTCCGAAGCATTTGCCGCAACAGGATAACCTCGTCATCGGAAAACGCATTGGCAAGCTTTGCGTCATATTGCTCGGCAATGTCGCGCAGTTCGCGATATACGCGCGTGCCGGCGTCCGTCAGCCTGAGATGCTCGACCCGGCGGTCCGTGTCGCTTTGGGTGCGCGCCAGGTAACGGCGCTGTTCCAGCCGCTGAACCGCCCGGCTGATCTTGGTCTTGTGCACCTTGGCCCTTTGGCCGATCTCCTTAGCGGTCATTTCCCCGAAGTTGCCAAGATGGAACAGCACGCGCCATTCGGTGCGCAGCATGCCGTGCCGCCCTTTGTAAATGCGCTGGAACTCAAGCGAAACCTCTTCCGCAGCCATGTTCAGAAGAAACGGCAGGAATTCCTGCAGATCAAAGTCATCTTTTTTGTGTGAATCGGGCTTTGCCATACTTGTTAGTTACAAAATCAACTATTACCCGACAAGCAGCAAATGGAGGAACACAGGATGAACCGTCCGACTGATCCACACAAACTGACCCAGGCCATCACTCCGGTCGGGACGCACGCGGGCTACATGCCCGGCTTTGGCAACGACTTCGAAACCGAGGCTTTGCCGGGTGCGCTGCCGCAGGGCATGAACAGCCCACAGAAATGCAACTATGGCCTTTATGGCGAACAGTTAAGCGGCACAGCTTTTACCGCCAACCCGCCCGAGCGGACCTGGTGTTATCGCATCCGCCCTTCGGTCAAGCATTCACACCGTTATGAAAAGATCGACCTGCCGCACTGGAAATCTGCACCCTATGTTGATCCGGATGTGATCAGCCTGGGCCAGTATCGCTGGGACGCGGTCCCGCATTCTCAGGAGAAGCTGACCTGGCTGACCGGAATGCGCACCATGACGACAGCAGGCGACGTAAACACGCAAGTCGGAATGGCGAGCCATATCTATCTGGTCACCGAGTCCATGGTGGATGACTATTTCTATTCCGCCGATTCCGAATTGCTGGTCGTGCCGCAGGAAGGCCGTCTGCGTTTTGCGACCGAGTTGGGCATCATCGACCTGGAGCCGAAAGAGATCGCCATCCTGCCGCGCGGTCTGGTTTATCGGGTCGAAGTGCTGGAAGGCCCGGCGCGCGGCTTTGTCTGCGAAAATTACGGGCAGAAGTTCGAACTTCCCGGCCGCGGCCCCATCGGCGCGAACTGCATGGCCAATCCCCGCGATTTCAAGGCACCTGTTGCGGCTTTTGAAGATCGCGAGACGGCATCGACGGTGACCATCAAATGGTGCGGACAATTCCACACGACAAAGATAGGGCACAGCCCGCTGGACGTCGTGGCCTGGCATGGAAACTACGCGCCCTACAAATACGATCTGCGCAATTACTGCCCTGTCGGCGCAATCCTGTTCGACCATCCCGATCCGTCGATCTTTACCGTCCTAACCGCCCCGTCCGGGCAACCCGGCACGGCCAATATCGACTTTGTTCTGTTCCGCGAACGCTGGATGGTGATGGAGGATACGTTCCGCCCGCCCTGGTATCACAAGAACATCATGTCCGAACTGATGGGCAATATCTACGGTCAGTACGACGCCAAACCGCAGGGCTTTGTTCCGGGCGGCATGAGCTTGCACAACATGATGCTGCCACATGGACCCGACAAGGATGCCTTTGAAAAAGCATCGAATTCCAACCTGGGTCCGGACAAGCTGGACAACACCATGTCCTTCATGTTCGAAACGCGGTTCCCGCAGCATCTGACGCCCTTCGCAGCCAACGAGGCGCCCTTGCAGGATGACTACATCGATTGCTGGACTTCGCTTGAGAAAAAGTTCGATGGAACGCCTGGAAAGAAGTAGTCAGCCATGAGCCTGGACATCTGGATCACCTATGTCGGAACCGTCCTGCTGTTGATGAGCACTCCGGGGCCGAGCCAGTTGCTGATGCTGTCAAACTCGGCGGCCAACGGCTTTTCCCGGGGTCTGTTCACGGCAGCGGGGGATCTGACGGCAAATCTGCTGCAAATGCTGGCGGCGGGTCTTGGGCTGGCGACGCTGATTGCCACATCGGGCATTGCACTGACCGTGATCAAATGGCTCGGCGTGGCGTATCTGGTTTTTCTTGGCGCACGGTCCATCCTGCGGGCTGAACGCAAGACGCTTCAGAAAGCCGTCAGAACAAGCCGGAAATCACTTTGGGCGCAAGGGTTTATCACGTCTGCGGCAAACCCGAAGGCCGTGGTGTTCTTTGCCGCCCTTTTCCCGTTGTTCATCGACGGCGCCTACCCGTTCTGGCCGCAGTTTGCCGTTTTGTCGGCGACCTATCTGGTCATGGACGGCCTGTTCCTTTCGGCCTATGGCGGCAGCGCAAGCTGGCTGGCCAGACGGCTCAGTGGACAGGCGCGGCTTTGGCTTGACCGGGCGGGCGGCATTTTCATGATACTGGCGGCAATCCTGCTTGGGTTGAAGTCCCTCCGCCCGACAGCATAACGGCGGCATCACGCCACAAGACACGAAAAAGGACAGACCATGCCTTTGAAAAAATCCTGGGTGGCTTCGGCCAATGACGCGACGCACCCGTTTCCGCTGAACAACCTGCCCTATGGGGTCTTTTCGACCGAGGGTGAAGAACCCCGTTGCGGCGTCGCCATCGGAGACATGATCCTGGACGTCACCACTGCCGAGGCCGAAGGCCTGATCAACTTGGGTGACGAGCCGCTTTTCGATTTGCCCTTTTGGAACCCGGTGATGGAGGAAGGCCCGGCCGTCTGGGGCGCATTGCGCGATCGGCTGACTGCCCTGCTGGCCGACGGGTCGGACGAACAGGCAAAGGTCGAGCCACTGCTGGTGCGACAGGATGAGGCCGAGTTGCACATGCCCTTTGCGGTCAGCGAATACACCGATTTCTACGCGGGCCGGAATCACGCTTTCAACGTTGGGACAATGTTCCGTGGCCCTGAAAATGCGTTGCCGCCGAACTGGCTGCATATCCCGATCGGTTATAACGGGCGCGCCTCCTCCGTGGTGGTTTCGGGCACCGATATTCGCCGTCCTTGGGGGCAGCTCAAATCGCCCGATCAGGATCTGCCGGCATTTTTGCCCAGCCGCCGATTCGATATCGAGCTTGAAATGGGGGCAATTGTCGGCACTCCGTCCGATGGTCCGATCTCGGTTCAGACGGCAGATGACCACATTTTCGGCTATGTCCTGCTGAATGACTGGTCCGCGCGCGATATTCAGGCATGGGAATACCAGCCGCTGGGCCCGTTTCAGGCCAAGGCCACCGCGACTTCGATCAGCCCGTGGATCGTCACCAAGGCAGCGCTTGTACCCTTCCGGTGTGACACACCGGAGCGTGAGTTCGAATTGTTGGATCACCTCAAGGATTGCGGCCCGATGCTCTATGACATCGAGCTGGAGGTCACGATGGCGCCCGAAGGCAAGGCAGCCACCACCATCGCGCGAACGAACTACAACGAGATGTACTATTCCGCTGCGCAACAGTTGGCCCATCACTCCACATCGGGTTGTCCGATGAATGCAGGTGATCTGCTTGGGTCAGGGACGATTTCGGGCGAGACAAAAGCCGAACGTGGATCCTTGCTGGAACTCAGCTGGGGTGGGAAGGAACCACTTACGCTGGACGGCGGAGAGACACGCAGTTTCATCGAGGACGGTGACACACTGACTCTGAAAGGTGCGGCCAAAGGGGATGGGTATGTCATCGGGTTCGGTGATTGCGTCGGAACCGTTCTGCCGGCACTGTCTGACCCCTATAAGTCCTGAGTTTTTTTGGAGACTTCCGACGGTCCTGCAGGCAGGCATCGGCGGGGGTCTCCATTGCAAGACTGTGGTGCGTTTGTAGTCATCATGTCTTCCGCGTCATCATTGCCCGCCTCCCAGATCAAGGCCCTGAATGAAGGCACTGATCTCTTCAGTCATGTCCTGAAACCGTGACCGTTCGCTGACATAAAGATAGACCTGCCTTTTGTCTGCAAGGTCCGAAATGGGCCGGAAGGCCGTCGCCTCGGGGATGAACCGGGCAACGGTTTGCGGAAGAACCGTCACCCATCTGCCTGTGCGCACCATCGTTACAAGCGAGTGTGTGTTGTGGATGGTGACATCCGCACCTTCGATGGCCTGCACAAATCGCGGCGAGCGGATCAGGCCGCACAATGCGTTCCGGATAAACGGAGCCGATGCGACATCATCAATTGTCGGTGCGGCTTCAGCTTTGATCAACGGATGGTCCGACGCGCAAACCAATCCGAACAGGTCTTCGAACAGGGCAATCGCCCGGAACCCGTTCAGTGCGTGGTGGCCCGAGGCAATTCCGATATCAGCCTTGCCCTCGACCAGCGCATCAAGCACCTGCTGAGTATCCGTATCGCGCAGTTCGATCTTTAAGCCGGGAAACCGCTGCGTCATATGCGCCAGCGCCGCCGGGAAAACCAGCGCCGCAACCGACGGGACCGAAACGATCCGCAACAGGCCGTGTTCGGCATCCGCTGCCGCTTCGATGTTCTGCACGGTTTGATCGAATTGACGAACCTGTTTCAGTGCAAGCTCGAACACCTGCTGCCCCAAAGGTGAAAGACGGTTCTTGCGCTCGCCCTCGAACAGTTTTTTGCCAAGGTGTTCCTCAAATTGCTTCAATGTCATCGACACGGCGGATTGCGTCCGCCCAAGCCTGTCGGCGGCTTCATTCAGCTGACCGGTTTGGGCAACGGCGCAAAAACACCGCAAAGTTTCGATCTTGATTGCCATGGTTCAAGATTCCTGAAGTTTTCTTCACTTATTTGAGTTTGACTGATGTTGCTGCAAAAAGCCATCCTGTCAGAAATCCTGTTTTTCGACTCTGGGGCGCATTGTGACCAAACTGAACCTGATCGCCGGCGAATGGCTGGCGGGAGAAAGCGAAATTGAAAACCGCAACCCTTCGGACCTGAGCGATCTGGTCGGCATGTTCGCGCAGGCCAGCCCGGACCAGTTGGACGCGACACTGGATCAGGCGCGCGTTGCGCAGGCCGAATGGGAGGCCTATCTGCCGGAGCGCAAGCAAGCCGTTCTGATGAATATCGGGAATGAGCTGATGTCGCGCGCCGAAGAGTTGGGCACGCTGCTATCACGAGAGGAAGGCAAACCGCTTGCCGAGGGCAAAGGCGAGGTCTATCGCGCAGGCCAGTTCTTTACCTATTACGCCGCAGAATGCCTGCGTCAGATCGGTGAAAATGCAGACAGTGTCCGGCCGGGTGTCGAGATTGACGTACGCCGCGAAGCTGTTGGTGTTGTGGCGATCATCAGCCCGTGGAATTTTCCCACCGCGACCGCTTCGTGGAAGATTGCCCCGGCGCTGTGTTGTGGCAACGCGGTTGTCTGGAAGCCCGCGAACATCACCCCGGCCTCGGCTGTGGCCCTGACCGAAATCATCGAACGGCAGGACATACCCAAGGGTCTGTTCAGCCTTGTCATGGGTTCAGGCCGATCCATTGGCCAACGACTGGTGGAAAGCCCAAAGGTCAACGCTATCTCGTTCACCGGTTCGGTTCCGGTCGGCAAGGGCATCGCTGCTGCCGCCATCCAGAACCTGACCAAGGTACAGATGGAGATGGGGTCCAAGAACGCTCTGGCGGTGATGGATGACGCTGATCTGGATCTGGCCGTCACACTGGCGCTTGGCGGCGCTTTTGGGGGCACCGGTCAGAAATGCACTGCGTCTTCGCGTCTGGTTGTTCATGCCGGTGTGCATGATGCGTTTGTCGAAAAGCTCGTGGCCGGTGCGAAGGCCTTGAAGGTCGGCCATGCCCTGCAGGATGGGGTGCAGATGGGGCCGGTTGTCAGTCAGCAGCAGCTCAAGGAAAACCTGAGCTATGTGGAGCTTGGCAAATCCGAAGGCGCTGAGCTTGCCTGTGGTGGCCAGTTGCTCGACATGCCGCATGACGGGTTCTACATGTCCCCCGGCGTGTTCCTGAACACGACCAACGATTTGCGCATCAACCGTGAGGAAATGTTCGCGCCCCTGACCAGCGTCATCAAAGTCGGCAGCTATGACGAAGCGTTGAGCGTGGTGAACGACACCAATTTTGGCCTGACCTCGGGTATTGTGACCAAGTCGCTGGCCCGCGCCACGCACTTCCGCCGCAATGCACGTACCGGTGTTGTCACGGTCAACCTGCCAACCGCCGGAACCGACTATCACGTGCCATTTGGTGGGCGCGGCGACAGCTCGTATGGCCCGCGTGAACAGGGCAAGGCGGCGGCCGAATTCTACACCACCGTCAAAACGGCCTATATCAGCGCGGGTCCCGTCTGATGAGGATTGACGGGCTGCAATATGCCAACTGGTCGGAAAAGATCTTTCGCCAACTGCGCGAAGGTGGCGTGGACGCGATCCACGTCACCATTTCGTATCACGAGAACTTTCGCGAAACGGTTCTGAACTTTGAAAAGTGGAACCGCTGGTTCGAGCAGTATCCGGACCTGATCATGAAAGGCCGTTGGGCCAGCGACATCGATACAGCCCGCGATACCGGCCGGACGGCAGTGTTCTTCGGGTTTCAGAACCCCAGTCCCATCGAGGACGATATCGGGCTGGTGGAAATCCTGCATGACCTTGGTGCGCGGTTCATGCAACTGACGTACAACAACCAGTCTCTTCTGGCGACCGGCTGTTACGAGGCCGAAGACACCGGCATTACCCGCATGGGCAAACAGGTCATCAAAGAGATGAACCGCGTTGGCCTTGTGGTCGACATGAGCCATTCGGCAGACCGGTCGACCATCGAGGCCGCCGAACTGTCCGAGCGTCCCATTGCCATCACTCACGCCAATCCGCACGAATGGTCTCCGGCCCTGCGCAACAAGCGCGCGGAGGTTATTCGTGCGGTGACGGAAAATGGTGGGATGCTCGGCTTTTCGGTCTACCCTCATCACCTGAAAGACAAATCCGCCTGCACGATTGAAAGTTTCTGTGAGATGATCGCACGTACTGCCGACACATACGGCGTTCAGCATCTGGGGATCGGCACCGATCTGTGCCAGGATCAGCCCGACAGTGTGGTCGAATGGATGCGTGTAGGGCGCTGGACGAAAGAGATCGATTACGGCGAAGGCTCGGCCAGCAATCCCGGCTTTCCGCCGATGCCGGACTGGTTCCGCGACAATCGCGATTTCGGCAACATCGAGACCGGATTGCGTACCGTCGGCATGAGCGAAGACGAAATTGCCGGTATCATGGGCGGTAACTGGTACCGGTTCTTTAATGAAAGCTTCGGACCCCAACACGCATGACACCCCCCGCCCCTCATATCGCGCGACGTGATCCTGCGAAGGTGATGCGCCTTTCCCGCCTGGGCTCGCTGCATCAATGTCGCCTCAGCTTCATGCGGCAACTGACGCGGCGCATGTCGGAGGAGGCCTGGGTTTTCTCTCGCCCGGTCTTTGAGATTGATGACAACGGTGTCGGCCATGCGGTTTATACAGCTTGCGGTCCCGAGCGCGCGTATTCTCTGGTCGCGTTTGCCCATGACCTGCCGCCCGAACAACGCTCGGACCGGGTGATTGCCGAGGCGTGGGATGCCACTTTCACAATGTTTGACGGGGTTCCGACGTCCGAGGATATCGCGCGACTGTCAAGGAATGTCCCGCTGCAAGAGGCGGGGCGCGTCAGCGAAAGCGAACTGTCCTTGTCCCGGGCCAACCGGTCCGTTCGCTTATGGACCCATGTTGTCGACAGTCTTGCCGCCGGTAAACAGCCTGAACTGGAGCAAATTTACAAGGTCGGCTATCTGATGCGGACAACGGCGGTTTACGGTTCCGGCAAGTTCGGCGCGGCCGATCGCGAAATAACGGCAGATCGTTCCGAAGTTAGTGGCCCGTTCCAGATCGAGATGCTGTCAGTCTACCTGACCCGGGTTTTTGTGCGCGATCTGGTACAGCATATGGCGAATGTCAAAGGCAATGGACAGGCTGCGGTGCTTGACCCGCAAATCGCACGCTGGCTGGGCATCGGCAATTCCACAGGGTTGGGAATGGCGCCGTTTATCGTCAACCATCCGATCCTGTTCAACAACTGGATCATGGCACGGGAAGAGGCCATCGCCCGCGTGCGCGGCATCGAAACTGCATCCAGCGACGAAGTTCGAAAATTCCTGAACATCTTTGACCGCAGCAAGCTGTCGACCTCATGGTGGCGGTCGGATCACCCGATACAGATTGAAAAACTGGCGACTCTGAACGCTGATCTGAAGGCCATCTCGGACTATCTGGAACAGGATGACCTGACGCAGAACCAACCCTGGGACCGGCTTGTGCGCTGGTCAGAGAACACGCTCAGCGAAGAAGGTCAGGAACTGGTCGCCTCGCTGATCATGGAACCCTACCCCGAGCTTGTGGATGGATTGGCAAGCTGCATGGCCGACAGCAACACGCAGGCGCATCTGATCGACGGCGCAATGACGGTGAAACAGGTCCGTTCGCTGATCCGCGAAAGCTTTGACTGGGCACTGGATGTTGATTGGACCAACCCGCAGAATTGCGCCCGGGCTTGGTATGTTTCGGAAGAAAAGCTGGAACCCAGATTGGGTGAGCGGTTCGAGGAGCCGATCTCGGACTATGAACAACCGCTGGCCCCAGCGCGGGATGCGGCGCTTGCCTGTCAGCAGCTTGCCAGTTGGCAGGACAACGCACCCATCGCTGAGTTTCTGCTGCAACACCCGGAACACCGGCATACGGTTCGACGGGCTCAGATGTCATGCGTCGCGCCCTACGGCGAAATCCGTGACAATACGATCAGTGCAGATGTTCTCCCCATCGACATGTTGCGTGCCAAACTCTCGTTTTTCGGAGCAACCCATTTCGATCCGCGGTCAGACCGATGGGTTCGCATCTGCATGTATTCAGGCGCGCCCTACCCCGAGGAATTGACCCCTCAAACGGCGGATCTGTGGGTTTACCCGGAGGCTGTGGAATGAGCTATTCCCTGAACGAGGTTGAAGCCACGGCCAAACGTGCCGCACGCGGCGCGGGCTACAGTTGGGGACTGGCCGAGGAAGCTGGCAAGGCAACACGCTGGCTTTGCGCGCAGGGGTTGGACGGTATCGGAGCGATGGCGCGGCTGCTGGAAAAAGAAACGATCCGGTCGGGCGAACGCGGTCCGTGTCCCCTTTCAAACGGCGCATATCTGTCCGACAGCGCGCATATTCTGAAGTCAGACCCTATGATGTTGCGGCAAGTCGAATGCCCACTCCTTCTGGTGCCGTTTGCGGCCTATGCCGCACGTCGATTGGATACTTGTGTTGCAATCACCTGCGATGGCGCTGAGATTGTTACTGACGGAGCCGTTGTTTCAACCTCCGATGCGCTGCCCAATCGTGCCGATCGCGTTGAAATCCGTCCAAGCGGCGATTTGACCAGCATCGCGCCACAGCGATCCCGCGCCATCCCAGACCCAAGCGATTGGGAGACCCTGAACAGGTTTGCCCACCGCACCTACGCCCCCGCCACCGAAGCCTCCCGCCTACTGGGTGCTGGTGCCGGGCTTTCCGACAATGACTGAAGAGAAACCCATGATCGAAACCCGCACCCTGACCCTCGCAGAAATCGAAGAACTGGCCTTTCGCGCGCTTGTCGCTGCGGGCACCACCGAGGCCAACGCCCGCCCGCTGGCAGTGGCCACCGCTGCAACCGAAGCGGATGGTGTTGCCAGCCACGGCCTCGCCTATATCCCGATTTATTGTGAGCATGTGCAGTGCGGCAAGGTGGATGGTCAGGCCGAGCCTGTTCTGACCCGCCCGCGCCCCGGTGTCATCAACGTCGACGCGGCGACGGGTTTTGCACATTCCGCCATCGATCTCGGGTTCGAGGCACTGACAAAAGCTGCCCGCGAGCAGGGCGTGGCAGTGCTTGCAATCCGCAACAGCTACAATTGTGGCGTTCTGGGGTATCATACCTACCGGCTGGCGCAGGCCGGTCTGGTGGGTCTGGGCTTTACCAACGCCCCCGCTTCGATCGCACCATCCGGAGGATCGAAACCTGTGGTTGGCACCAACCCGTTCTCGGTTGCGGTTCCCGGCCCGGACGGGCAACCGTCGCTGCTTATTGATCAGAGCGCCAGCACCATCGCCAAAAGCGAAGTGATGAAACACGCGCGCGAAGGCAAGGCCATTCCCGTCGGCTGGGCGCTGGACCCCGATGGCAACCCGACAACCGACCCCAATGTCGGCCTCAAAGGCTCGATGGCGCCGTCCGGCGGCTACAAGGGCGTGGGCGTTGCATTGCTGACCGAGGTCATGGCCGCCGCGCTGACCGGGGCCACCCTGGGCATCCATGCATCGCCGTTTTCGGGAACCGCCGGTGGCCCGCCCAAGACCGGCCAGTTCTTTATTGCGATCGATCCCGCCGCCACATCCGGCGACAGTTTCGCCACCGGGATAGGCGCGCTGGTAGGTGCGATCAGGGCGCAGTCGGGCGCCCATCTTCCGGGGGACGGTCGCGGCGCGAAGCGCGCTGCGTCACAGGCCGATGGGGTTGCAGTCAATGTTGCCACACTGGACAAAATCGAAACCTTCCTGAACTGAATCTGGCGGAACATGATCCGAAGGCAATCGCACGGAAATGTTTGAGCTTTGCGAAAGGGTCAAATAAAGAACGTTCGTTTTGTATATGACGGACCGCCGATATGCTGATCCTGATCAGGAATGCCAATCTTTTTACACCCAAGCCCTTTGGGATAGGTCATCTTTTGGTCGCTGCCGGACAGATCGTTTATCTGGGCCGGGACCTGCCTGATCTGGGCAGGCCCTTGCAGGTTGACGTGTTGGATGCCGAAGGCGCGCCGGTTGTGCCCGGTCTGATCGACGGCCATGCCCACATCACGGGTGGGGGCGGCGAAACCGGACCTGCCAGCCGAGTGCCGCCGATGGTATTGTCCTCGTTCACGCGGGCGGGCGTCACCTCGGTCGTTGGGGTTTTGGGGACCGACGATCTGACCCGCAATACGCAGACACTGGTGCAGCAAGCCTACGGTCTTCGCGCAGAAGGACTTTCGGCCTGGTGCCACACGGGCGGCTATCACGTCCCGCTGACCACGCTGACCGGGTCCGCCCGTGGCGACATCGTGTTCCTTGACCCGGTCATCGGTGTCGGTGAACTGGCGATCAGCGATCATCGCTCCAGCCAGCCGACACTGGACGAGTTCCTGCGCATTGCCAGCGAGGCGCATGTTGCAGGGTTGATGACAGGCAAGGCCGGGATCGTTCATTGCCATATGGGGGATGGCGTGCGCGGGCTTTCGATGCTGGAACAGGCGATCGAGACCAGCGAAATTCCGGCCCGGGTCTTCAATCCGACCCATGTCAACCGCAACAAGTCGCTGTTCGAACAGGCCGTCGCCCTTGCCCGTCATGGCTGTTTCATTGATGCCACGGCCTTTCCCTGCGCGCATGTCGATCCAGGCATTTCCGCTGCCGAAGCCTATGTTCAGTTTCGTGATGCCGGCGGGCGGACAGACCGCTTCACCATCAGCTCCGATGGTGGCGGCTGCCTGCCCGCATTCGACCATGAGGGCAATCTGACCCGTTTTGGCGTTGGCCTGTCTGACACATTGCCCGAAACGCTGGCCGAGATGGTGGGCATGGGCGTACCTCTGGATGAGGCTCTGCGCCCGTTGACATCAAATGTCGCCGACCTGCTGAAATTGCATGGAAAAGGCCGATTGAGCAACGGAAAAGACGCCGATCTGGTGGTTCTTGACGAAAACCTTGGCATACGGCATGTGATGGCGCGGGGGGAATGGCATGTCCGCAGCGCCCAGATAGCCCGGCGCGGCATGTATGAACAGATATAAGCGCCTGTGCGGCCCCGGCGGCTGCCCCGCTTCAGGACGAAGAAGGTAATCTTGACATGTGCCCTGCACCCGTTGATGCAGACACCCCTCGCGGGTTCATCATTCCGATTGGTGGCGGCGAAGACCGCGTGAAGGAAATGCAGATCCACCGCAAGTTCGTGGAGCTGTCAGGCGGCGCGGATGCCGACATCGTTGTGATCCCGACCGCCTCGATGCTGGAAGAAACGGGGCCGGACTATAACCGCATCTTTTCCGAGCTTGGCGCGGGTCAGGTCGAATTCCTGCCCATCTCGCGCCGCGCCGACTGTGACAACCCCGATTACGCCGGAATGCTGGACCGGGCGACCGGCATTTTCATGACTGGTGGCAACCAGTTGCGCCTGTCCGCGATTCTCGGCGGAACGCTGGTAGCGCAGAAAATCCGCCGCCGGAATGCGGCGGGCGTGCCGGTTGCCGGAACCTCTGCCGGGGCGTCGATCATGTCCGAACATATGGTCGCCGGAGGCAGCAGCAACTCGGCCCCCGCCGAAGGCAACATCACGCTTGCACCGGGCATGGGCCTGACCAACGCGGTGATCATCGACCAGCATTTTACCCAGCGCAACCGGCTGGGGCGCCTTCTAACCGCCTCATCTTTCAACCCTTTTCTGATCGGCCTTGGAATTGACGAGGACACCGCCGCCTTTATCGGCCCCGACAACGTCCTTGAGGTTGTTGGCAGCGGCACGGTCACGGTCGTGGATGCCAGCCATCTGACGCATTCGTCGATGTGGGATGCACGCCGGGGCGAAGCACTGAGCCTTTTGGGTCTTCGGCTTGACGTTCTGGGCGAAGGGTGCCGTTATGACCTGATGGCTCGCCAGGCTTTTCCGCCAGATGAGCATATGGCGTTCTACACCTTGCCCGATTTGTCCGGCGATGAGGACGCCTCCGGGGGGAAATGAACAATTAATAAACGAGGAGCCTTATGAAAATAATCTCTACCAATGTCTTCGTCGGTCCCAACGTCTGGGCAAGTTTTCCGGTTATTCGACACGTCATTGATCTGGGATTGTTGGAAGATTGGCCCTCGGCCCGAATAGGCCCCGAATTCATCGACGCATTGGTCGCGGCCCTCCCCGGCCTTGCCGAGCATGGCTGTTCCTACCGCGAGCCCGGCGGCTTTATCCGCCGTCTGCGCGAGGATGAAGGCACCTGGCTGGGTCACGTGCTGGAACATTGCGCCATCGAGGTTCAGAACGTGGCCGGCACGGATGTGACATTTGGCCGGACGCGGGGCACGGGCGAACCCGGCCAGTACAATATGGTCTACGAATACCGCCAGCGCGACGTGGGACTTGATGCCGGGAAACTGGCGATGCGCCTGCTGATGCACCTGCTGCCGCAAAACCTCAAGGACGCCCTGGACTATGATTTCGATCCCGATTTCGATTGGGACGACGAGTTGCGCAGCTTTGTTCTGCGTGCCCAACGCAAGGAATTCGGTCCCTCGACCGGGTCGTTGGTCAAGGCCGCCGAAGAACGTGACATTCCATGGATCCGCCTGAACGAAGGATCGCTGGTTCAGTTCGGGCATGGCAAGTATCAGCGACGCATTCAGGCGACCATCACGTCCGAGACCAAACATATCTCGGTCGAGATTTCCTGCGACAAGGAAGATACCCATAATCTGCTGAACGATCTGGGCCTGCCGGTGCCACAACAGCGCATGGTCTATTCGGCCCGCGAAGCCGCAAAAGCAGCTGGCCGGATCGGATTTCCGGTGGTGGTCAAACCGCTGAATGCCAATCACGGCCGCGGAGTATCGATCAATCTGAACTCGGAATCCGAGGTCGAGGCCGGTTTTGCCGAGGCCAAGGAACACTCGCGAAGCCGCGCCATTCTGGTTGAAAGCTTCATTACAGGATTTGATCACCGGATGCTGGTGGTGAACAACAAGCTGGTCGCCGTCGCCAAACGGGTTCCGGGTCATGTGATGGGGGATGGCAAGCATACGATTGCGGAACTGGTCGCTATCGTGAACCAGGATCCGCGCCGGGGCATCGGGCACGAAAAAGTGCTGACCATGCTGGAAATCGACAATCAGGCCAAACGCCTGATGGAAAACGCCGGTGTGACCGAAGAAACCGTTTTGCCGGAAGGAGAGGTTTTCTATTTGCGCTCTACCGCGAACCTGTCCACAGGCGGCACGGCCATCGACCTGACCGATGTGGTTCATCCCGACAACCGCGACATGGCTGAACGCGCCATCATGGCGGTTGGGCTGGATGTAGGCGGTGTCGATTTTCTGATCGACGACATCACCAAGTCCTACAAAGATATCGGCGGCGCGATTGTCGAGGTAAACGCAGCCCCCGGATTCCGGATGCACGTAGCTCCGTCCGAAGGCCAACCGCGCGATGTTGCCGGTCGGGTGATCGACATGCTGTTCCCAGTCGGGGACAAGACACGCATCCCCATTGCGGCAATCACGGGAACCAACGGGAAAACCACAACATCGCGGATGCTGAACCATATCATGAAAACCAGCGGCAAGACCGTTGGCATGACCTCGACCGACGGGGTCTATGTGGATGGCAAGCTGAGCGTCAAGGGCGACATGACCGGGCCCAAGTCGGCCCAGATCGTGCTGCGCGATCCGATGGTCGATTTCGCCGTGATGGAGACCGCGCGAGGCGGGCTGGTGCGTTCGGGCCTGGGCTATCAACGCTCGAACGTGGCCGCCTGTCTGAACGTATCCGCCGACCATTTGGGGCTGGGTGGCATCAACACGGTTGAAGAGCTTGCCGTGGTCAAACGCGTCGTGGTGGAAAGCGCCACGGATACGGCCGTTCTGAACGCCGACGACATCAACTGCCTGAAGATGGCGGATTATGCCGGGGCAAGTCAGATCTTCTATGTCACGACCAATCCCGGCCACAGTCTTGTGAAAGAACATATCAAGGAAGGCGGCAAGGCCATCGTGCTGGAAAAAGGCATGAACGGTGACATGCTGACCATCTACGACAATGGCCTGCATATCCCCGTGCTCTGGTCGCACCTGATCCCGGCGACACTGGAAGGCAAGGCGATCTTCAACGTGCAGAACGCCATGTTTGCTGCCGCCATGGCCTATAGTTTTGGCGTTGATCTGGACAACATCCGCCACGGGCTGCGGACCTTTGACACCAGCTATTTCCAGGCACCGGGGCGGATGAACGTTTATGACGAACATCCGTTCAAGGTAATCCTGGATTATGGCCACAACCCCGCCGCCCTGAAGGCAATGGCGGCGCTGGCCGACCAGCTAGAGATCAAGGGCCGCAGGCTGTGCGTCGTATCGATGCCCGGTGACCGTCGTGACGAGGACGTCGAGGACGCGGGCGCGGCGCTGGCCGGTCATTTTGACCACTTCATCTGCAAGGCTGACGACCGCCGTCGCGGACGCGGGCATGACGAAATTCCTCAGATGCTGCGGCAGGCGTTGATTGCAGGCGGCACGCCGGATGAGGCGATCACAATCATCCCTGATGAGGTCGAAGCGGTGACGGCGGGTCTTGAAATGGCAGCTCCCGGCGATCTGCTGGTGATATTCGGCGACGACACCACCCGCTGCTGGAAACAGATCATCTACTTCAATTCGGATGGAGACGCACCTGAAGCTGAAGCAATCGGCAAGCCTGCCCCTGTTGAGACCTCTTTCGAGGACATGTTCGACAGCGATCAGGCCCTGATCCGGGACGAGCGCGGCGTGCGTCTGGCCCGCGAAATCAGCGAAGACGCGGATTGAGCCGAGGGCACCGGAATGGACAGAATTGAAGAGCTTGAGACCGCGCTGACCATCCCCAGCGCGACCAGTGACGCGTTTCGGGTAGACGATGCGCGCCGGCTGACCGGGCCCGGGTTGCTCTGGGATCACCCGGGCGCAATCATGGACGTCTTTTTTGGCCAGGAGCAGTCTTCGCGTGTCATTGAGCTGTGGCAGCATCATGCACGTCGCGTGCTGGATGCGCTCGGCTGGCACCAAGAAAAGCTGACATATCGGGTATTCACCGGCGGCGTGAACCTTGCGATTTCAGCGCCGATGGATCAGCTATATTCAGCGATCTTTGCGGTCCAGACCGCATGGCATTTCTGTGCCGCGGCGCTGGTCGGGGAAACAACCGGCGATTTCGACAAGATGATCGCCGACGTCCGCGACGTCATGGCCAAAGAGGCAAATCCGGCCCTGATCGCCCTGATCCAGGCGGCCTCGGCGCGGGGCGTCGATATCCTGTGTGACGACGACAAGATTTCGATCGGCCACGGGGTCGGAAGCCAGATCTGGGCCTGGAACGCTCTGCCTGCGCCTGATGAAGTCGAGTGGGACGCCTTGCATAACATCCCCGTCGCCTTCATCACCGGAACCAATGGCAAGACCACAACGACCCGGCTGCTTGAGGCGATCGCCCGGGCGGCGGGCAAGGTTGCCGGGCTGACCTCGACCGAGTTTGTCCGCGTCGGCGACGACATCCTCGACCGTGGTGATTATTCCGGCCCCGGCGGAGCGCGCATGCTGCTGCGCGACCGGCGGCTTGAAGTCGCCTGTCTGGAGGTTGCCCGTGGTGGAATCCTGCGCCGGGGTCTTCCAACCCATGCCGCCTCGGCTGCGGCTGTCACAAATGTCGCCAATGATCATCTGGGTCAGTATGGCGTCAACACGGTTCCGGAGTTGGCGCATGCCAAGTTCGCCGTGCACCGCACCCTTAAGAAAGATGGCGTTCTGGCCCTGAACGCGGATGACGCGTATGTCCGGGATGAGGCACTGAACACGTCCTGCAGGATCTGGTGGTTCTCGCTGGACCAGAAAAACGCACTGATCCAACAATCCCGCGAGCAAGGACATTGTTGTGCCTTCCTGCGGGACGAGATGATTGTGTTCTTCGATGGCTTCTCGGAACAACCGGTGATTTCGGTTCACGATGTGCCGCTCGCCATGGGCGGGGCTGCCAGGTACAATATTCTCAACGCAATGACTGCGCTGTGTCTGGCCCGCGCACTCGATATCCCGATGCAGGCCATTCGCGCCGGATTGTCCGGGTTCAAGCCAGACGCCAAAGATAATCCTGGCCGGTGCAACGAGTTTTCACATAACGGCGCCCGTGTCTTTGTCGATTTTGCGCATAACCCACATTCGGTCGCAGCGGTGTGCGAGGCTTTGTCCGGACTTCCGGCAAAGCGCCGCTTCATACTGCTAAGCCATGCCGGGGACCGGTCCGATCAGGACATCATCGATGTCACGCAAACGGCCTTGCGGTTCCAGCCGGATGTGGTCGTCGCTGCCGAGCTTGAGGGCTATCTGCGGGGACGCAACCTTGGTGAGATTCCAAAGCTGATTAAGCAGGCGGCAATGGACAAGGGTCTTCGGGATGAGCAGATCCTGAGCGCGCCTTCCCCGACCGAGGCGAGCAGGACAATACTGGATCAGATCGAACCGGGCGATCTCGCCCTGTTGCTGGTCCTGTCCGAGCGCGAGCAAGTCTTAAAACTGCTGGAAAACTGAACCCCTACGCTGAATCCGAGAGCCTCGGGCGGTGAAATTCGAACACCGCCCTGCCCAGCCGATCCGATTGTCCTGCCAATAATTCTGTATTGACGCATGCCCGGGTCTGAGGCACTTAGCTAGTAGATGGTTCCCGAAGGAAGACCCGAGGGATGAAAAGGGAATACGGTGCGGCCCTGAAGGCCAAGTCCGTAACTGCCCCCGCAACTGTAAGCGGTGAGCGACGCCAAACACCCACTGGCCGAATAGGCCGGGAAGGAAGGCCAAGCAAGGACCCGCGAGTCAGGAGACCTGCCATCAGTGTTCAACCAACCCAGGGCGGGGCGCCCTGGAAGGAGGCTTAGATGGCACGTCAGTCACGTGTTTACATGATCAGCACCTTCTGTCCGCGCTTGGCAACAAGTGGAGCGGACCATGTCAGACGCCACTGATCATATTCTTCTGATCTGTTCGACATGCAACGGTGATTTGTCTGCGGACAAAATACGCTCTTCTTTGTCAGATGCGCTACCTTCCGGGTTTGCCATTCGCACGGTCGATTGCATGGCCGGGTGTGCGCAGCCGACAACTGTTGGGTTTCAGGCCGCCGGCAAAGCCCAATACCTGTTCGGTGACATCCGGACCCCGCATGACATCGCGGCCTTGGCCGAATTCGCGTTGCAATATCAGAACAGTGCCGATGGATGGACATGCGCGTCCGACAGGCCGAGCGCGCTTTTTGACAAAACCCTTTCCCGTTTGCCCCGAATGATTTTGGAGGAGCCTTCATGACGACCTCTGCATTTCTTGCCGTGCGTGACGTCGAATACTATGCGCTGAATGGTGATGTTCTGCTGCAAGCGGCGTCTTTTGAACTGGAAGAAGGCGCAATCCTTGCAATTGCCGGGCCGAACGGGGCCGGGAAGACGACGCTTCTGAACCTGTTGTGCGGCACGGCCGAACTGGTGCTGGGCGACGTTTTGATCAATGGGCGCAGCCTGAAACACATGCCCGCCAACGAGCGCGCCCGAATGATCGCTGTTGTCAGTCAGCACGAACTGCCGGATAGCAGACTGTCTTTGCGGGAATATGTGGCCTTGGGGCAAATCCCGATCCGGGCTGATCGGTCGAAAGAGGGCCACGCCGCCGAACTGGACAGGGTTTTGAACCTGACAGGTCTGAGTGATCTGGCGGACAAACGAATGGGCGTACTTTCCGGGGGTGAACGTCAACGTGCGCATATTGCGCGCGCTCTGGCACAGAACCCTTCGCTTTTGTTTCTGGACGAACCGACAAACCATCTGGACCCCGACGCCAAGGGGCGGATGCTGTCGCTGGTTGCCGAGTTGGGCATCACGGTGGTTATGATCGTCCACGACCTCGTCATGATCCCCGAATTCGCCACCCATGTGGCCATGATGAAATCCGCGCGGCTCACGGGCTTTGGTCCCGTGGCCGATGTGCTGACCTCGGACCAGGTTCGGGAAACCTTTGGCGTCGACTACCTGTACTTTCACCATGAGGGCCGCGTGATTCCGGCGCTGGATATCCGAAAAACCTCGGTCTCAAACTAACCCTAGGAGCATCTTTGAATGAAACAGATCTGGTCGGTGGTCCTGACCACAGCCCTGGCAGGCGGTGCGTCGGCGCAAGAAATTGCCGTCGACAATTGCGGCAAGCCGCTGGTTTTTGAAACTGCGCCCGAGCGGATTGTCGTGCACGATATGAACATGACCGACATGGCCTTTGCGCTGGGTCTGCAGGACAAGATCGTCGGGCTGACCGGCATCACCGGATGGTACAAGACCAGCCCGGAATTCGATACGCTGCGCGGCGACATTCCCGAGCTTGCGCCCAAATACCCAACGGTCGAGAACCTTGTGGCCGCCGAACCCGATATGTTCTTCGCGGGCTGGTATTACGGGATGAAGCCGGGCGGAGACGTGACCCCTGACACGCTGGAACCCTTTGGCATCAAGACCTTGATCCTGTCCGAAAGCTGCGTGCATCTGGACAAGGACCGCCCCGAAGCCAGCATGAACCTGCTGTTTGATGACGTTCTGCGCCTGGGCCAGGTCATGCAGGTCGAAGACAAGGCGAAGGAACTGGTTGATGGTTGGAAAGAAGAACTGACCGAGATCGAAACCCGGACAGCCGATCTGCCCAAACCGCGCGTTTTCCTGTTGGATGGTCCGGCTGATGCGCCCTTCACCGCGGGCAAGTTTGCCATTCCCGATGCGATGATTTCCGCAGCGGGCGGTGAAAACGTGACCCATGACATGGATACAAGCTGGGGCCGCACCTCGTGGGAAACGGTGGCGGCCGCCAACCCCGAATTTCTGGTGCTGCTGGATTACCAGACCGGCAACGGCGCCGAGGATACCTTCAAATTTCTGCAGGAGCATCCGGTGATGTCCCAGACCGATGCCGTCAAGAACGAGGCCTGGATTGGCCTGCGGTACGAGGAACTTACCCCCGGACCGGCAAATATCGAGGCGATCCTGAAAATGGCGCAGGCCATGCATCCGGATCTCAACTGATATGGGTCGACTTGGCCTGACACTTCTGCTGGGGGCGGTCGTTCTGGCCGCCCTTTTGCTGATCTCAACCATCTACGGCACCACATCCATTCCGGTTTCCGACACGTTCACCGCTGTCTTGCTGGGAACAGGTCTGAGTGACGGGGAAATGTCGCCGTTGCACCGGATCGTGTTTGATTTGCGCCTGCCGCGCGCCCTGTTCGCGGCCGTAATCGGCGCCGGGTTGGGCATCGTCGGCGTCGTCCTGCAAACCACAACCCGCAACGATCTTGCTGATCCTTTCCTGTTCGGCCTGTCCTCGGGTGCGGCGGCCGGCGCCGTGTTCGTGATCACCGTGACCGGCGACGTGCTGGGCTTTTGGACCCTGCCGTTGGCCGCGTTCTGCGGCGGGCTTGTGGCGTCGGGCATCGTGCTGGCGCTGGTTCACGGTTTACGCACAAGCGCGCCCGAAAAACTGATCCTGGCCGGGCTTGCGGTTTCGTTCCTGTTCTCGGCCATCACCAACTACCTGATTTTTGCAGGCGACAGCCGCGCCGCGCATTCCGTGATTTTCTGGATGCTGGGCGGTCTGGGCCTGGCCCGCTGGGAGACGTTTCCGCTGGTCTGCGCAGGCCTGCTTCTGATCCTGAGCTTTTCTCTCTACCGCAGCCGCTGGCTCGACGCGCTGCTGACCGGCGACCTTACTGCCTCTACCCTCGGCGTACCCGTGCGCGGACTGCGGTTCAGCATGTTCTTTGTTGCGGCGCTGGCAACGGCGGTGTTCGTCTCGGTCGCCGGTGTCATCGGTTTCGTCGGTCTGATGGTCCCTCACATCGCCCGCGGAATCGCGGGGCCGCTGCATGGCCATCTGCTGCCGACCGCAGCTCTCGTCGGCGCCGCATTGCTGACGGGCTCGGATATTATCAGCCGTTTGTTGCTGGCCCCGCAGGAATTGCCTGTCGGGATCGTGACAACCTCAATCGGATCGGCGTTCGTGTTCCTGCTCCTGTTCAGGACCAGAGCCCGCTGACCGGACCCTTTCCACCTTCCATCCAGGGCGCAAGCAGCGGCTGGTGCGAACCATTTATGTGCCCCGCTTCCTCTGTGCATCTCTGACAAGTGCGGCGAGGCGATAGAACCCGTGTGCCATCTTGGTATAGGGCATGAGCAGGAAGAAGGTCAGAACCGACCCCAGATGGATGGCCAGAAGAGCGGGCATCACTGTGGTCGAGCCGAGCACGTAGAGGACAAGGCCGCTGAGGCCAACAAACCCCAACAGCAGGATAAAGCCCATCTCTCCACCCCACGCGGACGTGTCGCCTAGGTCACGATCGGATTTCTGCTTCAACATGACCATGCCGCCACAGCCGATGGTCAACAGGATACCGCCTGAGACGCCAAGCAGTTTGGGTAATGACCAGAATCCGTAGGGTGCATACAGGCCAAAGCCGTAATGCATCGCTGTCGCAACCGAGGTTGAGGCAAAGCAAAGCAGGAACCCATACATGATCGCCTGATGCATGTGTCGGCGGGCGTGGCTGAACCGGTCTTCATCTTCGAAATTGCAGCCTTCGCCGTGGCCGGCCGCAAGATCCTGCATCGTCCCGGCGCGTTTGAACGCCGCTGTCAGATCGGCCCATTGGACTGACTTTCCGTCAACCGCACGCCAATAGCGGCGCAAGCTGATGGCGATGCTGAACAGCGGCAGCAGGAAGGCGGGCATAAAGATCGCCACCATCGCATTGTGGGAAAGAACCGCATAGAAACCTTCGCCGCCAGAAGACCCGATTGCCCGGATCGCCCAAAACAGCGCGGCAAAACCGAGGACCAGCGCAAGCGCAATTGCCCCTCCTTGGGTGTGGAAGCGACGCGCCAAAGGCTGGGGCCAGGCGAAGCTTTCCCAACTGTCCCGGCGCACTTCGGCCAAAGCAGCAGGCAGGTTCAGATCAAACTCGTGCGGGGCGGTGTACTGGCAGGCATAATAGCAACCCCTGCAATTGTGACAGAGGTTGGCAAGTTGTGTGATGTCGCCATCCGAGAACGCGCGCTCGGCGTGCAATGACGGGAAAACCGAGCAGTAACCCTCGCAATACCGGCAGGCATTGCAAATCTCGGCCTGACGGCGGGCTTCCTGTATCAGTTCAGTTTGCATAAGCGGCGGCCTCACGTCCTGCGATACGTCCGAAAACCGTTCCAATGGTCATGCCGAACCCGGCCAGATACCCCTGCCCCAGGATCGAGCCGGCCATGGTTTCCCCCGCCGCCCAAAGGTTCCTGATCTTGCCGTTAGGGGTCGAACACTGTGCCGTCTCGTCGACCTTGAGCCCCAGATAGGTGAAGGTCACACCGGTGCGCAGCGAGTAGCCATAGAACGGCGGTTCCGAGATTGGGCGGGCCCAGTTTGTCTTTGGTGGTGTCAGGCCGGATGTGGAAACTCCGTCCAGCTCGGTTGGATGGAAGCCGCTGACGTCGCCACAGGCGGCATTGAATTCGGCGACCGTTGCCTTCAGCTTTCCGGCAGGCAAGTCCATTGTGTCGGCCAGTTCATCCAGAGTATCAGCCTGAAGCGGCGGGAAAACAGAAGGCATGAACAGGTTCAGCGATTTGGCGTCGATGATCACGTAGCCCACCTGTTCCGGCTGAGCTGCCACCAGACGACCCCAGATCGCGTAACGCTTGGGCCAGACATCCTCGCCCTCGTCATAGAACCGCTCGGCGTTCTTGTTCACGACGATGGAGAACGGCACGCAGTCAAGACGGGTGACAATGCCGCCGTCAAACTTGGGCGCGCGTCCGTCGATCGCAACGGCATGGCATTGGGTCGGGTCGCCGACACTCTCGACACCCTGATCCAGCAGATCGGCCAGCACCACACCGCGATTATAGGGCGTTCCACGGACCAGGAAGTTTTGCGCCGCCGGTCCCCAGGCACGGGTCAGCCAATCGGTGTCGGCCTGAAACCCGCCCGAGGCGACAATGACGGCCTTCGGTGCGATGCGGTGGGACTGCCCCTCGTGGGTATAGTCGACCCATTCGACCCTGTCGCCATTCAGTTCCAGATGGGTGACGGCAGCCTCGTACAGCACTTCAACGCCCAGCCCTGCCGCTGTTCTGTAATACGCATTAACCAGAGACTTGCCACCACCCATGAAAAACGCATTTGTTCGCGCCAGCGACAGGGTCCCCGAAAGCGACGGCTGGAACCGGACCCCGTGTTCTTCCATCCAAGGCAGGCATTCCTCGGAAGTGCGGATCGCCAGCCGTGCGAGACGCTCGTCAGTTTGTCCGTCGGTCACCTTCAAAAGATCGGACAGGTATTCGTCCTCGCCATACGCTTCGACAAGCGGGCCCAGTGGGCCCGAGTGCATGCAGCGAAAGTTGCGGGTGTGGCGCGAGTTTCCACCGCGATAGGGTTTCGGTGCTGCCTCCAGGATCAGGACACGGGCGCCCGCCTCGGCTGCCGTCATCGCGGCGCAGAGGGCGGCATTTCCCCCGCCGATCACTGCAATATCATAAGCTTCGGTTTGAGGTGCCATTTCCGGTTGTCCTATTGGCCTTGATCGCTGGTGCGATCTCGTTCCTGCAATGCGCGAATGCGCATGCGTTGCGCAGCCTGGATATGCGCTCGCATTTCCGTCTCGGCTGCCGCCCCGTCACGTGTTTTGAGGGCGGCCATGATACGGCGATGTTCGGCCACGGCAGCCTCAGCCCGATCGCTGTCCAGCAGTTGCGATGGGCCAAGGATCAACAAAGCCTTTTGCAAGGACAGCATGGATTTTGCCAGAAACCGGTTCTTGGCCGCATCCAGTAGCGTTGCGTGAAAAATCCGGTTGATCCGCGCCGCATCCGGACCTGTTCCCGCCTCGGCCAGACGCTCATTCAAAACCTCAAGCTCGTCCAGTTCCACGTCCGACGCGGCCCGCGCAGCAAGGCGCGCTGCAGTGCCTTCAAGCACGGCGCGCATCTCGTACAGTTCCATGACCTCGGCGTAATCCAGGCTGCGGACCGTCGCGCCCAATCGTGGGACATGCGTGACCAACCCGTCGGCCTCAAGTTGACGGATGGCTTCGCGGACCGGCGTTCGGCTGACGCCCAGCCGATCGGACAGCTCAATCTCCCGCAGTCGTTCACCAGGCAACAACGACCCTTCGCGGATCTCGTCCAGCAATCTCTGATAGGCAGAGCTGCCTTGCGGGCCGGGCTGTAATGGGTCGTCCTGAATAGTCATAACACTCACACTTGCATATTGCGTCCACTTGTATACATTTGGATACATAGTGAGTCAACAGCGTCGGAAACCAACCTTTGTCCACCCCAGGAAACCAGACTTCGCTCTTCGTGAAGCGGTCGATGACCCTTGGCCTCGCGGTTTTCGGCACTGCGATCTTCTGGGCGCTGGACCTGCCGCTGCCGTTTTTGTTCGGTCCAATGACCGCTTGCCTGATTGCGGCACTGGCTCACGCACCAATGGAAGGCTTTGGTCAGGTTTCTGTCGCAGCCCGGACCATTCTGGGTGTCGCTGTTGGTGCCTCGATCACGGCTGCCCTGTTCGCCGATCTGCCCAAGATGGCAGCATCGATCATGTTAATCCCCTTCTTCATCATTCTGATCGCGCTGGTCGGCGTTCCGTTCTTTCGCAAGGTGTGGGGGTTCGATGAGAAAACCGCATTCTACGCCGCAATGCCGGGCGGATTGCAGGACATGATCATCTTCGGGACCGAAGCCGGCGCCGATCCACGCACCCTGTCGCTGATTCACGGCACGCGCGTTCTAATTATTGTCACTTTGGCACCGCTGTTTCTGACAGTGTTCTACGATGCTGAACTGACCAACCCCATCGGGCAGCCCGCAAGCAATCTGCCGGTGCACGAAATTCTGCTCATGGTTCTGGCCGCTTTGGTCGGCTGGAAAGGCGGAGAGAGAATTGGCCTGTTCGGCGCATCCATCCTCGGGCCGATGATCCTGACCGCTGCTCTGTCCTTGGGGGATTTCATCCACTCCCGTCCTCCGCGTGAAGCTATTCTGGCTGCGCAGTTCTTCATCGGGTGCGGGATCGGAGTGAAATTCGTTGGCGTCACATGGGGCGAATTGCGCCGTGTCGTTGCCGCCGGTGTTGCCTATGTCGTTGTTCTTGCCATCTTGGCTGCGGGTTTTACGGCTGTTGTCACCACACTCGGGCTGGGTCGCCCTGTCGAGGCGTTCCTTGCTTTTGCGCCCGGAGGTCAGGCCGAGATGACTGTGCTGGCCATTGTTTCAGGCGCGGATTTGGGATTCGTGATCACTCATCACCTGACGCGGATTGTGCTGGTGATCATTGGGGCGCCCATCGCGGCCAATCTTATTTTGCGCTGGTCCAGACCTCGGGATTGATCATATGGATCGGAGCGCCTTCGGCAAAGGCGTTCACCTGATCAAAGATATCCGCAAATTGCAGGTCAAACTCATCTTCGGTCACAAAACCGATATGCGGCGTTGCGATCAGGTTGGGATGCGACAGCAACGGGTCGTCAGGATCGGTCAGCGGTTCGGTGTCAAACACGTCAATTGCCGCATTTCCGGGGCGGCCGTTATTGAGCGCCTTCAACAGCGCGCCGGGTTCGATCAGACCGGCCCGCGACGTGTTCACAAACAGCGAACCGGGCTGCATCGCCCGCAAGTCGGCTGCCGTGATGATACCGCGGGTTTCCGGTTTCAGGCGCACATGGATCGAAACGACATCGCTGCCGGAAAAAAACTCCTGTCGGCTGGATGCGACCGCCGCACCATCGGCGGCTGCGCGGGCGCGGCCATCTTCAGACGACCACCAAACAACGCTCATGCCAAACGCCTCGGCATAGCCCGCAACGGCCCGGGCAATACGCCCATAGCCATAAAGGCCCAGTTGTCGCCCGCGCAGTGTCTTGCCGACCCCGGCTTGCCAGCGCCCCGCCTTGACGGATTCCATTTGCGCCGGCAGGTTCCGCATTCCGGCCATGGTCAGCGCCCAGGTCAGTTCAGCAGCAGCGTAAGACGGCGTGCCCGCGTGCATGTTCGAACAGAACAGCACTATGTTGTCAGTACATGCCTGAACGTCCACATGCGGATAGACGCTGCGCTGGCTGATCAGGCGCAAGTTGGGAAGTTTCTCAAGCAACTCACGGGTTACCCTGGTGCGCTCCCGGAACAGGACCAGCGCTTCGGCGTCCTGCAGGCGCGCGGCCAGGGTATCCGTATCTTCGACGTGATCTGTCCAGACCGTAACCTCATGGTCGGCCAGCTTTGAAAAGCAGGGCAAGCCGCGCAATGTGTCGAACCAATCATCGAGAACATGGACTTTCACCGGCTTTCAATACCCCGCTCGGCTTCGAGCTTTCTTGGAGTTGGGACAAAATGCGCTGCCTCAAGCGCTGCCAATGCGTTGCGAACGCGCTCGCTCTGATCAAGCAGGTGATTGAACTGTTCATCGCAGCCCGCAATCGGTGCCGGATACTCGGTCATGTCCCGTCGCAGCGCGGCTTGCGCCAGTTTGAGTTCCTGTCGAGCAATGTCGAGGCATTCGGAATAGTGGTCCATCGTGACACCTCCTAACTGTATACCAAAGTATACCAATTTAGATTTACCCGATCAACTCCCATCCCACACACTGCTAGGAACATAGACATGACCATCCGCCAGTTTGCGTGCGGTGCGCACCAATCCAGCTGAGTTCAGGGCAAATCCGCCCTCGTTGGAGAAATCCACAAGGACGTCGATCTTGCCCGAAGCGTGCTCCAATACCACCTCGGCCGGACTGGTTTCCATTTGTTCGACTAGCCCGGCTGCAACCGTTTCCGGCGTCAATGCACAGGAGGCCATGCATTGCGCGCCCGTAACGGCCATTGTTGGATGAGTCTTCCAGGGCATGAAGTACCTGACCGCGATCGTACCCCCATCTTTCGCAGGGGCCAAGATACCAAACTTGGGCGTCACGGATTTCGACACATCGCCCATTCCCATCCTCTGACCCGCTTCGATCCGAATGGCCTCCATCCGTTCAAAGAACGCGCGGTTTGCGTCCAGTTCTTCCGCGTTTTCATATCCGGTCAAACCAAAATCCGCAGCCCGGGCGATGGCCATCGGCATCGCGACATCCATGCAGGTCAGTTCGATCCCCTGGACCGTATCACGCAGGTTACCGGTGGGCAGGAACGCGCCGGTGGATGATCCGACGACCCCCATGAAACCAAGCTGTATCGGCGCTGCGGACCCCGGGACACCGGCTATTTCAACTGCGCCATCATAGGTCAGATGGCCCGCCGGCGTTTGCACCTTTGCCACCACCCGCGCCCCGGTATTGACGGCGCGGATGCGGATTTCGGTTTCACCACCTTTCGGCGTGATCAATCCCATCTCAATCGCCGCCGGGCCGACCCCTGACAGGATATTCCCGCAAGTGGGTCTAAAATCGACCAGCCTTTCGTCAACCGACACCTGGGCAAAGAAATAGTCGACATCCGCCCAGTCATCGTCGCTGGCCGACAGCATGGCGACCTTGGTCGTAACTGCCGCGCCGCCGCCTATGCCGTCGATATTCAGCGGGTGCCCGGCACCGAGGGCGGCAATCAGAACCTCGGCCAGCAAATCCAGATTCTCGGGCAGGTCAGAACGCCGGAAATACGGGCCGCGCGAGGTGCCGCCGCGCATGAAGACAAATGGGATCGCTGTCTGGGGCATCGCGCGGCTCATTTCACCGGCCATGGCAGATCAAGCATGTCCTGCAGCAGACCAGGCGGAAAGTCGCGGTTCAGAGCGCCCGCCATAAAGCACATGAAGCCGACACCGCAGGCCGTCAGGATCAAAGTCATCGGCCAGCTTGACCCGGCGCGCGCACGTAGGAACGCGATCAGAAAGCCGATCAGGGCAAGGATAAAGCCCACAACCCATGTTGCCGCGATCAGGCTGGCAAACCAGGCCAGTGTGGACCACAGACCGTGTGGGGCGCTGGCGTCCTCACCCGCTACTTCTTTGTCCGCGAAAATCGCATCCCCCTCGGGCCGACGCATCATCTGGAGCAAAAGGATCACGCAGCAGAACAGTGAAACGCTGCCGATCACCAGCGGGATGATCTTGTCGGTCATGTTGTAGTCGGGTATCATGTTGGCATTGACCAGTGCAAAGATCAGATAGGCCATGATCACCAGCAGGAAGACCAGCGGCGCGCGCTTGGTGCCCGCCTGAACATCGCCCTCGGCCATGATCATCTTGGCCTGTCGGATGCCCAGAATGACCGAAACGACTGTGATCACGATCAGGACGATCACGATGGGGCTGAAAACATACTCCATGCCCTCACCTAAGCTCTTGCGGAAGCGGAACGAGGCGATCTGGAAAGCCTGATTGGTGAATTTCTCAACCGGGTTCGAAAGCACGAAACCGATCAGGAAGGCCGGGCGCGACCAGTCGAAGCGGCGCAGGAAAATGCCGATCAGACCTATCACGAACAGGGCCAGCAGGTCTTCGAAATTCTGACCGGACTGAAAGGCCGCAAAGCTGATCAGCATGAACAGGAACGGTGCAAGATAGGTAAAGCGGATCGTGGTCAGCTTTGCAATCCCGCCCGAGGCCGCGATGCAGAGGATCGTCCCCACAACATTGGCCAACGCCAGCAGCCAGACGATCGAATAGGTGATGTCGAGATTGTCTTTGAGCATGCTCGGACCGACCTCGATATCGCCGGATCCCAGCAGAGCAACCGCGCCGATGAAGATCGCCATGGAGCCGGAACCCGGAATACCGAACAACAAGGTCGGAACCAGACCGCCGCCCTCTTTTGCATTGTTCGAGCTTTCCGGGCCTATGACCCCGCGCACTTCGCCCTTGCCGAAGTTGCTTTTGTCCGGCGTCGATTGCACCGAATGACCATAGGCGATCCAGTCAACGACCGACCCTCCCAAACCGGGGATGATGCCGACAACCACACCGATGATCGAACAGCGGATCGACAGCCAGATATTGGCGAACCAATCCTTGACACCGTCCAGCCATCCGGCACCCAGCGAAGCCCCTTCGGCAATCGACCGGTCCTGCCGCAAGAGCGAGACAATCTCGGGTACCGCAAAGATACCCAAGCCGACGATGACCAGTTTCAGACCGTCGGTCAGATACGGGATGTCATAAGTCGCCATGCGCAGAGACCCGCCCGCGTCGGCCTCACCAATAGTTCCGACCATCAGGCCAAGTCCGGCCGCAGCAACGCCCTTTAGCGGTATGCGACCGGCCAGAATGGCAACCATAGACAGGCCGAGGATGGTAATCATCAACATTTCGGGCAGGCCAAAAGCCAGAACGATCGGTCGTGCAACCAGAATGAACATGGTCAGGAAGGTCGCCCCGACCAGACCACCAAACAGGGACGAGGCAAAGGCGGCGGAAAGCGCCCGCGCCGCTTCGCCCTTCTTGGCCATCGGAAAACCATCGAGCACCGTCGCCTGAGATGCGGAACTGCCGGGTATTCCCATCAGAACCGACGCAAAAGTGTCAGATGTCGGGACAACGGCGACCATCCCTATCATCAGCGCCAAACCCAGGATCGGGTCCATTCCGAACATGAAAGGCAACAGCAGCGACAGCCCGGCGATTCCGCCAAGTCCCGGGAACACCCCAACGGCCAATCCCATGACGACACCAAGCACCAGGTAGCCCAGAACGATGGGTTGCAGGATCAGACCCCACGCGTCACCAAGCGCAGGAAGAGCGGTGGCGAAAACCTCCATAGCGGCCGCCTTTCATATGATTTTGTTGGAACTCAGAAAGCGCGCGCCTCGTAGTGAGGGCGCGCGCTGAATTGGGCCGGCTTAGTTGAGCTCGACGCCGTAGGCTTCCTTGAGCCAGTTCAGGACATATTGCTTGGCGTTGTCGTCAACGCTTGTCGCGGTTTGCAGGGCCGCTTTTGAGCCGTCACCAACAAACACCGGGTATTTGCCAACGCGTTTCGAGGAGATTTCCGCGAAGTCGCCGCGCTCGGTCACAGCCTTAAAGGCCGCAGTATATGCGTCGACAACGTCCTGAGGTGTATCACCGGGCAAAAACGCAAGCTTCTGAACCGGAAAACCGGCTACAAAGAAGGCTTTCCAGGCATCCCATGCCTCGCCGCTGGTTTCGCATCCTTCGGTTGCTTCGCAGACCTCCTTGAAGGTCGGCATGTCCGGGAAAGTCGGGTCACGCACGATGTTGCCATCCGCATCCAGGGCACCCCATGTCATCATCGGCACGGCCTGACCGGATTCGACCAACGGGGCCGAGCCACCCAGATAGCCGGACGATGTCTGGTAGTCGATATTGGCCTCGCCACGTTCAAACATCAGGCGACCGTCACCGCGACCCTTGATGCCAAAGACAGGCTCAACATTCATGCCCAGCATCTGCCATGCCAGCAGCGGCACCAGGTCCAGCCGGGTGGCGCCCTGCGATCCGTAGATGAAGTTGATATCTTTCAGCGCATTGGCGGAACCGTCAAACTTGGCGCCATCTTCAGCGTTCAGATAGGCAACACCACCGGTTCCCGACGCCATGACCGGAATCCAATCATTGTATTCATAGCGCACGCGCGGATCGCTCAGCAGATAAGGAAACTGCGTCGATCCCGACGTACCGAACAGCAGCGTGCCGTCATCATGCTTTTGCTCCTGAAACCAATTCGCGCCCTTGGTCGACCCTGCGCCCGGCATGAATTTCACAACCACAGTCGGCTGACCCGGCAGTGCCTCGGACAGAAGCGGAGCGAAAAAGTTGGCCCATTTAGCCGAACCGCCCGTTTCCGAAAACGGTATAACCCATTCAATGGTCTTGCCCGAGAAATCGACCTCGGCAGTGGCGGGTGCCGCGATACCGGCAGCGGCGATCAGCCCCACGACGGCGCGACGGGTAAAGCTGGAAATGGTCATTGGTTCCTCCCTGTTGACCAGACAACCACGCCAACGGCTCTCGCGCCACCGTGATTGCAAATAGAACTGCGGGGTTGATTCCCCCTCCCATCTGGCAATCATGAGGGGCCAACCTTGCGCGAAACTTGCAGGAGACCCGATGCGGATCGTCATTGTCGAGGACAACGAAACGCTGGCCAACGCCATTGCCTACCGGCTGCGCGATCGTGGTCACGCGGCAGATATTCTGACCGACGGCGACGCAGCCGACCTTTTCCTTGAGCAGGAGGGCGCAGATTTGGTGGTACTGGACATCAATCTGCCGGGGCAGTCCGGGCTGGAAATCCTGCGAACCCTTCGCAACCGAGGCGATGGCGTGCCGGTCATACTGCTGACGGCGCGTTCCGAAACCAGCGACCGCGTGTCTGGCCTGGACATGGGGGCTGACGATTATCTGGTGAAGCCGTTTGAAATGGACGAACTGGAGGCCCGAATCCGGGCATTGTCACGCCGCAAGCAGCTTGACTATGGCGCGAAAGAGACCATCGGAGGCCTGGAATTCGATCGTGCCGCAAGACAAGCCAGTGCGCGGGGAGAGGTATTGGACATTCCGCGCAGGGAATTGGCGGTTCTGGAATGCCTGCTGGAACGACGCGGCAGAATTGTCCCCAAAAGCCAGCTGAACGACTACGTTTACGGTGTCGGTGCAGATGTCGAGGATTCGGCGGTTGAACCCCACGTGTCGCGCCTGCGCAAGCGGCTTCAGCCATTGGGGATAAGGATCAAGACTGCCCGTGGCCTTGGGTATCTGCTTGAGGTGCAACAGTGATTGGGCACGGATCGCTCAGGCTGCGATTGTTTCTTCTGATCCTGACACCTCTGGTCTTGCTTGCCGTTCTGCTTGGGTTCTGGCGCTTTACGGTCGCCCAGAAAACGGCCCAGGAATTGTTTGATGACAGCCTGCTGTCTGCCGGTCTCGCAATCTCGCGCGATGTCGCCATTTCAGGGGGGGACGCTTTGCTCCCCTCAACGCGCAGCATGATCCGCGACTCGTCGGGCGGAGAGGTTTTCTATCACGTGACAGGGCCCGGCGGCATTTACGTTACGGGTTATGCCTATCCGCCGACCTCAACCGACGCAGGCGATCAGGATCCTTATGAACCATTTTTCTTCGAAGCTGTTTATCGCGATGAACCGGTCCGCGTCCTGCGGATGACGGAACGCGTCACTTTGGAGAACCTCGCTGGTGACGCAACTGTTACGGTCTGGCAGCTCATGGCCGACCGCGACGCCTTTGCCAATCAGCTGTCGATCCGGGCCGGGATCCTCATGGGTATCCTGCTCGCCACTCTTGCAATCGTCGTCTGGTTCGGTGTGGCGCGCGGTCTGCGGCCCTTGCTGGATTTGCAGGACGCAATCGACCTGCGATCGCCGGATGACCTAAGTGAAATCAAACGCCCCGTTCCGGTCGAAGTGCTGGGTGTCGTCAAAACCCTGAACCGGCTTTTTGGTCAGGTTGAACGCAGCATCAACGCCCATCAGACATTCATTTCCGAAGCCGCGCATCAGCTAAGGAACCCAGCAGCTGCGGTCCAGTCCATGGCCGAGGCCCTGCGGGATGCAAAAACGGAGGACGACAAGGAACAGCGCATTCAGGAACTCATGACCGCTGCCAAAAACTCGGCCACTGTGGCCGAACAGTTGCTGTCCCTCGAAAGGCTCCGATATCCGGCACATCTGGAACAGGTAGCAGAATTCGACTTTCGTTCGGTTGTCGAGGAGGCCTGCGCAGAAATGGGTGTCCACATCCTGGCGAATGGGATCGAATTCGAAGTTGCCATGCCGGATACAGCCGTAATGGTTTCGGGCGATCAGGTTTTTCTGAACGAGGCTGTCAAAAACCTTCTGGACAACGCGCTGAAGCACGGCGGCGGTCTTCTCAGCCGGATTTCGGTTACACTGCACCGCGATGACAAGGTCGTGAAGCTGACTGTGGCCGATGACGGAAAAGGCCTAGACCCCGACCACAGCGAGGCAGCTTTTGGGCGATTTTCACAACTGGAGCACTCCGAAGGCAGCGGGCTGGGCCTGTCCATCGTTGCCGCCGTCGCACAGCGTCACGGTGGGCAGGTTTCAATCAACAAAGCCGCGCGTGGCGCAAGCCTTACGCTCGAGCTTCCTTGTGTTCCGTAAACTCTGACCGGGTTTCAACGTTGCCCACCCTGCCCATCTAACTGGTCCATTTCATCACCGGACATGGTTCTATCGAGATGATAGTTTCACACACAGGCGCGCGTTAGCCCCGCGTAACCGAGGTGGTTCTTTGTATGGCCGTTCTGCCGAATAGATGGCCGCAGTACTTCTTTTCGGCATGATGTCAACGTGCCAGAGCTTTGGGTAACCGTCCAGCCAACGCCCGCTGAACAACGGCAAACCTCGGGGTGTGCGCGATTTCCTCAAGTGTCGCGACCCAGAGCGGAACCTCAAAATCCGGAACTGCATCGTCCGACCTGCGAAGCCGGGCGTCCGCGTCGCCAATGAATGTGGGCAGAAAGGTCTTGCCCACGCCCGAAGCCGCCATCTGCTGGAGGACCAGAAAACTGTCTGCTCCGTTGGTCATTTCGTCAGCATTCACGTGTTCCGCCATCCATTTAGCCGGGAGAGAGCGGCTTAATGCGCCATCAAGCCTCATCCATTTTTGATCTGGGGAACCATCATCATAAACTCCGAACGACAATGTACCCGAGCGTTCACCAACCAGACCCTCGCCAAGCTGAACCGATGGGCGCACGGCAATGTCTGCAGTCAACCGGGGCAGATCATGGTGGCTGTTTCCACTCAACAAAGTCAGTTCCAAGCCGGGGTAAAGATTTGAAATATCAGTCAGTATTTTTGGCAGCACAAGCTGGCAGAGGCTGTCAGTGGATGCAATGCGCACGCGACCGACAGGGGACCGGTTTGCACCCACAATTGCCCGCTCCACCGAAAGGACCGCGTCTTCAACGCCTTCCATGGCAGAAAGAACTGCTCGGGCCTCGGGGAGCGCGCAATATCCCGACGGGCTTTTCTGAAAGATAGTGCAGCCATTTCGCTGTTCGAACGCGGCCACTCTGCGCAGGACCGTTGCATGTGTGACACCCAAGGCAGACGCCGCTGCATTCAACGATCCGTATTTGGAGACGGCAAGCGCGTATCGGATATCATCCCAATTGTCGTTGTTCATAAATTAACAGGGGACGACGAATAACAAACAATTACAAGAAAATTCGTTCAAGCTAACATTCGGTGTATTGAACAGGGAGAAATACCATGATGAAGAAAATTACGATTGTCGCGGCAGGTCTTTTGTCGGTAGCCGCAATAGGAACAGCCATCGCCCAGGAAAGTCAGAACCCGGCTGTAAAAGCTCGGACCTCAATCATGAAGCTTTATGCCTTTAATCTGGAAACACTCGGCGGAATGATAAAGGGAGAGGTGGAATACGATGCCGAGGCGGCAACTCGGGCTGCCAACAATATTGTCGTTCTGACGCAGATCGATCAATCCGCAATGTGGCCGGCTGGTTCCGACAATGCGTCCGACCCCGCCACCCGTGCCCTGCCCGCCATCTGGGAAAACTTTCCCGACGTCGAAGCCAAAGGGCAAGCGATGGCTGAAGCCGCCGTTGCGATGCAGGCTGCGGCAGGACAAGATGTGGAAGCCGTGAAAGCGGCGATGGGACAATTGGGCGGAGCCTGTACGGCATGTCACAAGGCATACAGAGCGCCAGAAAACTGATGAGGCACTGAAGGTGCGGCGTTTCTTTCGATTGGCCGCTGGTGTCGTAGTTTTGGTCGGGTTGGCCGGTGTTCTGCTGACCCGACCGCAAAGAGTGAATCCGGCGCAACTGAATGATGTCACCGCCGATCTCGTCAGAGGTGAGGCTGTTTTCTATGCAGGCGGGTGTGCGTCCTGCCACTCACCACCAGATGCCACCGGAGAGGAGAAGCTTAAACTCGCCGGAGGGCGTCGGTTTGAAACGGGTTTTGGCACATTCATAGCCCCCAACATTTCCAGTGATCCGGAATCCGGAATTGGCTCATGGTCTGCGCTGGATCTGGCCAACGCCCTGCTTCATGGCACGGGTCCCGAGGGGCAACATTATTACCCGGCTTTTCCTTATACGTCTTATGCCAACATGACCTTGGAGGATGTTGCGTCTCTCCACGCATTCCTCGGCACCCTGCCAGCGGTGGCCACGGAAAGTGACGCGCATGAGGTCGGCTTTCCTTTCAACATTCGACGCGGGCTGGGGGGATGGAAGCTATTGTACCTGCAGCCAGGCTGGGTGGTTGAAGGCGAACTGACGGACCAACAAGCCCGAGGCCGATATCTGGTCGAGGCGTTAGGACACTGTGCTGAATGCCACACACCGCGAAATTCCTTCGGTGGTCTGCAACGTGATCTGTGGCTGGCAGGCGCGCCAAATCCAAGCGGCAAGGGTCGCATCCCCGGTCTGACCGCCGACCAGCTTGATTGGTCTGAAGCTGATATAGCGGAATACCTGAGATCCGGTTTCACACCGGACTATGACAGCGCTGGTGGTGAAATGGCGGAAGTCATCGAGAACACATCACAGCTTACAGATGACGACCGCTTGGCGATTGCCGCCTATCTCAAAGCCGTTTCCCTGCCGTCCGTTGCGCCTGCGCCGGAGTAACTGCCGTTCGAGGAAATGGGTCTTTGGTATCGGGAAACCGCCCCTGTGATGCGCCCCGAAACTGACGGTGGTTCAAAAGGCCACAGGATCTTAGCTAAGACGTTCGGCTTGAAATTCGTCAGACCTAAGCCCGATGTGGGAAGGCCCGACCAAGGGTAGCCTGTCTTCAGTATCAAAAATCGCGTCAAACGGCAATGGAGGCGGAAATGAAAGCCCGGAAAAAGTTAGGTCAACTTCTAAGCACAGTGGCATTGGCTTCGTTGATTGCTGCGACGCCCTACGTGCCAAAGTTTGACGCAGACGGTCGCCTTCAGTTTGAACCGGTCTACGCGTTCGCCAAAAGCGGCAAGGGCAAAGACGGGGATGATCGCGACGATGACCGGGACGACAACTCGGGATCGGGAAATAGCGGCCGTGGTGGTGACCGCGACGATGGTCGTGACGACGACCGGGATGATGATCGCGACAATGACAGGGATAACGATCGAGACGACGACCGGGATGATGATCGTGACGACAATTCAGGATCGGGCAAAGGCGGTCGTGATGTTGACGACGACGATGATGACTCAAAGCGCTCCAACAGGGGCAGCGGTAAAAAGGATCGGTCTCAGACCGGTGGCAGACCAACTGGTTCGGCCGGGATAACGAAGGTTGAGACAAATGCGAGCGGCATCGAAGTTCGTTACGCCGACGGAACCAAGGAAGAGATCGAAAACGGCCGCTATGAAAGAAAGAATGCGCAGAACCGAACCGTCGAGGAACGTCCCGCGACTGGTGCTGACGTCTCACGGCTGCGGTCTTTGGCGAACGGCATCTCTATCAACAACGTACGCTCAAGTGGCCAAGGCGGCGCATCTGGCAGCCGCCCCACGAAAATTGAACGCCAAGGCGACAACATCGAAGTGAACTACGCCAATGGGTGGAAAGAAGAGATCGAGTTTGGGCGCTATGAACTGAAAGATCCGTTCAACCGGACTGTTGTTGAAAGAAACGCAACCGCCTCGGATCGACGCAGATTGCAGGCAATCGCAAATTAAACGGCGCTCCTGGCAGAAGTACCCCAGGCGGTCTCTCATAAGCAGAGACCGCCTTTATCATCGAAGACACCGCGACTAGTCTCCTTTGTTCCAAGCATCGTGCGCTATCAAAGCGGCCTCCACCCGATTTCTCGCATGAAGTTTGGACAGGATCGCCGTCATGTAGTGCTTCACGGTTTTCTCCTGAAGACCCAGCGCTACGGCGATTTCCCTGTTGCTCAACCCCTTGGCCACATGGCGCAGGATTTCCTCCTCGCGATGCGTGAGATCATTCAGGATGTCTCTGTTTTTGCGGGCACCGTTTTCGCTGTTGATCTTAAGCAGCACGCGTGAAGCAAGACCCGGCGAGACAAACCCTTCGCCCGCAGCAATGCTGCGCAGAGAAGCTGTCAGTTCGCTCGCTGTCACGCCCTTGACAATGTACCCTATGGCGCCGGCTTCCAGTGCATCCGCAACGTCACTGCTGTTTTCCGAGACCGTCAGGATCGCAATGAAGGGTGGGTTTGTCATTGCCGCAATCTTGCGTGTCGCGCTTATCCCGCCTCCCGGCATCGAGAGGTCAAGAATGGCGATGTCTGGCTGATGCGTTCCGACGAGCGCTATCGCCTCTTCCGCACTTGAACCTGCGGCGAGAACCTCGAACCCGTCGGCCTCATCCAAAGTACGCTGCAGGCCGTCCCTGAAAATCGGATGATCATCCGCTATAACGACAGATGTGGTCATAATGCACTCATCTTTCTGGGAAATAATGTCATTGCTATTATGGTGCCGTTGCCGGGGCGCGACGAAACACTGAACCTGCCACCAATGCTCTCGACCCGATCTCGCAAGCCCAATAATCCCTGCCCACCATCGTCGCGCAAAACGGTTTCGTCCGAAGTGTCAAACCCGGGTCCGTCGTCGCTGACCTGAATGACGATGCGGTCACTTTGCACTTCACTGGTGACCGTGCATCGGGAATCCGGGGCATATCTTGCTGCATTGGAGAGTGTTTCCTGCAAAAACCGAAAAACACACAACTTGTCGGACAGTGACAATTCCGGCGACTGGCGCCCTTGAAACGAAATCTCCGGCCGCAACGGGCTGTGTTCCGAGTGATCTTCTACAGCCCTCTTCACGACATCAATGAGCGTAAGGTTGTCGATGTCCGGAGCCGACAACCCCCGCGACAATGCACGAATTTCTGTAAGGGACTTCTGCAAAGACTGATGAATTTCTTCAGCCTCTTTGGGCCTTGCAGACCCTTCCGGAAACGCTGCCTCCAATCGAAGGGCGGCCAAGGACAGGTACTGAGCGGGACCATCATGCAGTTCGGCACCAAGCTTCTTGAGAAACCGATCCGTTTGCGTGGCGTATCTTTCCGACGCTTCGACGACACGCGACCGCAACTGGGCGTTCTGCTCGGCCATCTGTTCGCTTTCTGCAAGGCGCTTTTCCAGAAGACGCCCCTGTCGCTGAATTGTGTTGTCGCCAATTGCAACAATCGAAAACAACACGATCGTGCTGGCCACAAATGCCGAGCCGACAACCAACCAGCTTGTTCTTCTTGCCTTGGCAAGGTCCAGTTCCAGTTGATCAGCCCTTTCGTAGAACTCGGCAACCGCAATGATTTCACCGGACCAAAGCTCGCGAATGGGGCTGTACACTTCAAGCAAAGGTATCCCAAGGGCCGCTTCGGCGGCGCTTTCGGCATGATCAAGCTCTTCAAAAGAGCCGGAGATTTTTCCGCCCCAAGCTTGCTTCAGATCGTCGGTTGGACTGAATCGGCTGCCAATTATCGCAGTATCCGAGGCGTGGGCGATGACACCTCCTTGTTTCCAGAATTTGTAGGAGACAACGCGGTCGCGCATTGGCTGGGTCATGAATATCTCGTCCAGTGCCCGGCTTGCCTGCTCTGAAATTCGGTCGCCGTGCGCCAATTCCTGACTGAGGGGGGAAACGATGCTTTCCATATAAAGCGCGGCAGAGTTGGCGGAGTTCTGGACGACAGCATTCTGAATTCGATTTGACACCCAGACCCCGACTATCGCGGTAGCAGTGCCCATCACGGCAATACTGGCCGCAAGAAAAACTCGCGACAGCGACCAATTGCCAATTGTCAGGTCAGCTATTTTTCCTTTCATTGTGAAATCGACTATGAACTACAATCTCTTAACGCACCACAGACCTTGGTCTGACGTGAACTGTCGGCTACTCGAAACCCAGGTTCTGACCCAGAAGCCAAGTCAGGTGTCTTCCATCTTTCTCAGTCTTTGCAGCATCGGGCAGTGAACGTTGCCACTATCACAATTGGCTGTAAGCTCGCTCAAGGCGCGCTCCAGGCGATTGAGTTCATCAATCTTGCTACGAACACTGACAATGTGAGCCTCGGCTAATTCTTTGACTGATTGGCAGTCATCGGTACTTCCCTCTGACAGTTCCAAAAGCGCCTTGGCGTCTGAAAGCGGAAACCCCAGGTCACGGCACTTCTTCAGAAAGTGAAGTCTTCCGACATCGTTCGGTGAATAGAGGCGACGATTGTTCAGAGCTCGCGCGGGTCTTGGTACGATACCTTCGCGTTCGTAATAGCGGATGGTTTCTATTCCGACACCGCTTTGCCGGGAAGCCTCTCCTATCGCAATCATGTGAAGTGACCCCTCTTGATCCTGTAGTCGCTACAGGAGTTATACAATCTGACAGTTGGTGCCTCAACTTGATCAAATTTGATACCCACGGAGTGAAAGATGAAGAAATACGTGATCCTAAGCTACCTTGGATCGGTTTCCGCTCTGGGCGTCGCAACATGCTGTGTTCTTCCAATGGCCGTGATGTTGCTGGGCTTTGGAGGCAGCTGGTTGGCGGTATTCGGAAAAATTGCTGCGGGAAGTTATTACGTTCTCGCCATCTCCACAGCACTGGTCGCGATTGCGTGGTTTCTATCTCATCGAAACAGGGCTTTGGGGCAGTTGAAATGGTGGCTAGCAGGAAGTTCGTTGATCACCGCACTAGCATGGGTCATCGTGTTCAAAGAGGCTCAGATCAACGACTATATAATCATGAAGATGTGAGACAGTGACGAAACAAATCGTGGTGCTCGACAGTACTCTGACTTGCCCTGAATGTGGGCACGTCGAAACCGAGAAAATGCCAACAGACTCCTGCCAATGGTTCTATGAATGCAAGTCATGCAAGGCCGTTTTGAAGCCGCTGGAGGGCGATTGCTGTGTATTCTGCTCTTACGCGACGGTCCCATGTCCGCCAATCCAGTTGGGGGATGACTGCTGCAGTTAGTATCGCATATGGGGCGGCAACTTTGGGTCCGTCGATGTTGAAACGTTACATGCGCGCCCAAAATGAAGATCACTTCGCTTGGCGATGGTCCGCCAGTTCCGGATGTTTGTAGGCCTCGGGGTATGTCATTGGTTTCGAGGGGCCAAGGGGTACAACACCATTCCAGCTTCGACCAAAATACCCTTGGCGGCAGTGTTCAATTGAACCGCTGTTTTCCACGCCCGGCACGGAATGCGCGCGGCAAAGCCAGCGCCATAGGTTCCGGTAGTCAAGGATCTGGGCACCGTTGAGCTTCATACGCAGGTAATAGACCGGGTCGTGTCGATACAGCGTCGGAAACAGGCGAAGGTCTGCTTCGGTGAAATGATTGCCGGTCAGAAACATGCGACCGTCGCTGGCAAGGCGGGCGTCAAGCCGTGACAGAGTGTCAAAATAGGCGGTGAAAGCCGCCGCATATACGCTTTGATCAGACGAAAATCCGGCTTTGTAGGCACCGTTGTTGATATTGACGTAAATCAGCTCGTTCAGCTCGTCGATTTCTGTCCGAATGGCCGGATCATCCGGGTAAAGAACTGGCCGTTCATCATTGCCACGCGAACTGCCCAGTTCGACCGCATTGCGATCCAGCATGCGAATGATCTCGGCGCTTTCGTTATTGACGATGCGCTTTGACTTTTTGTCGTACAGGATTGGAACCGATTTTTCTTCAGAACTTTCTGCCAGATATATGTCGCGCACCAGCCTGAAACCCTGGCCAGTGCCGGTTTCGGCGGTGCATTCCGGAAGTGTTGTTCCAGTCAGCGAAGCCACGAGGTCAGGTGCGAATTGCCAGTGGTTCGGGCCTTCAGGGTCTTCTTCGTCTGTTCGGTTGGGAAACACCACATCCATCGAAATACTGCCCTGCAGGCCCAACACGTTGCGGGCCAGTGTAACCCGGTGGCACCACGGGCAGTTGAGCGCGACAAACAGGTGATACCTGCCCGGTTCTGCGGGAAAATCAGTATCGCCGATGGCATGCCGGAAACCGCTGACGCCGCGCACGAATTCCCCTCGGGCGCGGCGCAGTTCGGCATTTGACTGATCTTCCTGTTTAGAACGGTCCGTCATTGTTCAAGCTTCACCCTCTCAGACGGTGGTGCAGAATGATAGGCACCGCAAGCTCTTCTTCATCACTTAGATGGCGTTTCAGAAAGGCCTCGATCACTTCCGACGTGTCGCGCAGCGCTCCGACCTCTGAACGTGCCTGGGCCTCATCCAGATGGATCAGCTTGATCGCCCGATTGGCTGTTCGGGTGTATTGATCAAGGACCAGATCAAGATCTGCATGATCCTTTTCCAGTACCTCCAGGCCCGCATCAAAGCGGGGGTCCGCCGCAGAGAGTTCGGGGAAATAACTGCGATCTTCCCAGCCGTGATGGCCGTGCAGATTGCCGACAAGCGCGTTACCATAATAGGACAAACGGGCGGCGTACGCGTCGGGTGACACCGTTCGGTTCAGAAAATGCTCGGCATCGGTCCGAACCAATTCGGCAAGACGGCGAAACATCTGATGGGCGCCCAGCCAGTGCCGCGTTTTCTCTTTGAAGCCGGGATGGGAGTCCCAGCTGTCGCGCGGATATTTGTCGAGCAAGACCTGCATCTCGCCCGGCATGTTTTCGGTGCGGATATTGTGGTTATCAAGCATGAGCTTACTCCTTTCCGCAAGGATGTGTGGCCCAAATGTTCCGACCGTTAGACCCACGGCTGCACAGCCGCTGTCTATGTCCGCACACCGGCAAAGCGAATTCCGCTCAAATCCGAGACACTGCGTTTCCATGTCGTGATATCGCGCAGACTGAAATCGCTCAGCGATGGGTGACCGCAGGCTCTTGCCAATACTTGCATCAGTTCGACACTCGCACCGAAGTAGCGCGCAAGCCTCTCCGCGCTGACTTGTACATCCAACCTTTTCCGCAGCTCGGGTTTCTGCGTCGCTACGCCAACCGGGCAATTGTTGGAATTACACATGCGAGCCGCAATACAGCCAACGGCCTGCATGGCCGAATTGCTGACCGCAATTGCATCAGCGCCCAAAGCCATTGCCTTGGTGAAATCCTCGGCCACGCGCAGCCCGCCGGTGACAACCAGTGTAACTTCGTGGCCTGTTTTTTGATCCAGATGCGCCCGGGCACGTGCAAGCGCCGGGATCGTGGGTACCGAAATATGATCACGGAAAATCAGCGGAGCGGCGCCAGTGCCACCGCCCCGACCATCCAGAATGATGTAATCGGCGCTGGCCGCCAGCGCAAAGTCGATGTCGTCCTCGATGTGATTTGCGGACAATTTGAAGCCAATCGGAATACCGCCAGAGCGTTCCCGCACCTCATCCGCCAGTTTGCGGAAGTCTTCCGGGCTTTCCAGATCTGGGAAGGTCGCAGGCGAAATCGCGTTTTGGCCCGGCTCCAGCCCGCGCACCTCGGCAATTTTTCCCTGCACCTTTTCACCAGGCAGGTGGCCACCGGTCCCGGTTTTCGCGCCCTGTCCCCCTTTGAAATGGAAGGCTTGTACGCGTTCCACCAACTCCGGCCGCCATCCAAACCGGGCCGAGGCGAGTTCGTAGAAGTAGCGAGAGTTTTCCGCCTGCTCTTCCGGCAACATGCCACCCTCTCCGGAACAGATGCCGGTCCCGGCCAGTTCGGCGCCACGTGCCAATGCGGTCTTTGCCTCCTCAGACAGGGCCCCAAAGCTCATGTCGGAGACAAATAGCGGGATATCCAGTTTCAGCGGCTTGGTGGCCCGTGGGCCGATTGAGACCGAGGTCGATACCAAGGCGCCATCCAGCAGTGGCTTTCGCGCCATCTGCGCGGGCAGAATCTGGATGTCGTCCCAATGCGGCAAATCTTTGCGCGGCACGCCCATGGCGCCCATTTCCCCGTGGTGACCCAACTTGGAAAGGCCGTCCCTTGCCAGTTCATGAATGCGGGCAACCGTTGGCTCTTCGGGGTTCGGCGTCGCCTTGGGCACATCGCTCACCGGTTCGGGTGCCGGGTCGCCCTCGGACAGGTCACCCAGTCTGGTGTGGCTGCCGTCGCAGAACGGAGCATTGGCGCTGGCTTTACAGCGGCACAAAACAGCCGGGCCGTCCTTTTCTGCCATGAACTTCAGCGGGGCAATCCCGTTTCCGGTGTGGCTGCCGTCGCAGAAGGGCTGTTTTTGTGAGCGCCCGCACCGGCACCAGAAATAGGTTTTACCTTTCTCAAGCTCGACACGTTCCGGGGTCTTAGCGGCGATGATGGGTGGTGTGGTTGTCATGTCTTAATCCAATCTGTCGCGATCATGGGGTAAGGAGTAGTCGATACAGGGACCTATCGGGATGACCCGCGACGGGTTCACCGTTTCATGACTGGCATAATAGTGGTCCTTGATATGCGCCATGTTGACGGTCGCTGCGACGCCGGGCTGTTGGTACAGATCCCGTACATATTCCGACAGATTAGGATAATCCGCGATCCGGCGGATATTGCATTTGAAATGACCCACATAAACCGGGTCAAAACGCACAAGCGTCGTGAACAGGCGCCAGTCTGGCTCGGTAGTCTTGTTTCCGGTCAGGTAACGCTGTTTGCCCAAACGCTCGTCCAGCCAGTCCAGGGTTTCGAACAATGGGACGACCGCCTCTTCATAGGCATCTTGCGTGGTGGCAAATCCCGCCTTGTAGACCCCGTTGTTCACGGTGTCGTAAATCCGGTCATTCAGGGCATCAATCTCGGGGCGCAGCTCCTTTGGATAGTAGTCCCCCGGCTTTGCTCCGATCCCGTAGAACGCCGTGTTGAACATCCGGATTATTTCGGGGGACTCGTTCGAAACAATGGTCTTGGTCTTTTTGTCCCAGAGAACCGGTACTGTCACCCGCCCGGAATAGTCCGGTTTTGCAGCGGTATAGACCTGGTGCAGAAAATCTGCGCCGTTGATTGTATCCGGCACGGCACCTGGACCTGGTCGAAATGTCCAACCGTTCTCTGCCATGTACCAATGCACGACCGAGATCGAGATCATTTTCTCCAGTCCCTTGAGTGTGCGAAAGATCAGCGTTCTGTGCGCCCAAGGACACGCCAGAGAAACATAGAGATGGTAACGCCCGGCTTCGGCCTTGAACCCGCCTTCGCCGCTTGGTCCGGGCGCGCCGTCTGCTGTGACCCAATTCCTGAACTGTGGTGCCCGCCGCACGAACCGACCTGCGGTATCCGAGGTGTTGTACCATTGATTTACCCAGCGTCCTTCCTGCAGAAGTCCCATGAGCTGTCCTTTCCAAGCCGCAAACCGTGCCACGTGTTAAGACGTGCCGCATCGTTTCGCTTCAGACTAACTGGTTCATTTTCTTCAACCCAGAGACTAATATTAGCCCACTTTGTTCTAATTTGGAGAACGATGCCGTGGGCCAGATGGAAGACATGCGACTGTTCGTTGCAGTCATAGAAGCGGGCAGCATAACGCGGGCTGCCCAGAGCCTTGGAATTGCAAAATCCGCTGTCAGCCGAAGGGTTTCTCTGCTGGAGGGTCGCTATGAAACTGTTCTGATCGACCGGCAGCGTGGAAACTGGGAAATAACCGAGACCGGTCGCGAACTGTTTCAGAGAGCAATCCGACTGGTACAGGATATGGATGAAATCACGGATGATTTCACAAGCACTTCCGCCGTGGTCGAAGGACCGTTAAGCGTGAGTGTTCCGCTGGAGTTTGGTGTTTCATTCCTTCAGCCCGCACTTTTTGACTTTAAGCGGAAATACCCGCAAATCCGGCTCACCGTAAACTTCGACGAACGCCAGGTGGATCTGTCCCGAGAGAATTTCGATCTGGCTATCCGGATAACGAACGAACCCGAGGCCAAGCTACTCTCAACGCGTGTCGGCTCTGTTTGGCATGGACTGTTTTGCAGTCGAGGGTATCTGGAGACTCATCCTGCCCCAAAAGAACTGCGAAATCTCCATGACCATCAGTTGTTGTTCTTTGGATCAGCCCACCGCGCAACATGGGAGTTTCTTTCAACACCCGGAAAGACGGAAATCTTTGAGTTCCAACCATACCTCAACTCCAACAGCGGGACGTTCTTGCTGAACGCCATGAAGCAAGGATTAGGAATAGCCCGCCTTCCCAATTTCATCCTTGGAGATCTGCAAGACTCAGACGACATTGCTCAGGTGCTACCTGAAGTGAAAATCGGAAACTGGGGCATTTTTCTGGTGCATGCTGAAAACAGACGTATGAACCGCCGCATGAGGTTATTTACCGAAGCCATCAAAACCTTCTGCGCCCGGTCACAAAAAAGCATCCAGGTGTCTGACACCGCATTTTAGGGTGGCCGCAATCTATTCGGCTTGCCCTTGCGAATTCCCGCTTCAACAGTGTGATCGTGGCTTGGAATGAGAATCCCAAATGCGCTGGACACGACAAATTCTTTCATGCCGCGCACATGAAGCTGCAACAGCCCACTCCCGGATGCTGTCTCAATCACAATGCAGGAATACGGACCTGTTCCCAATACTCTTGGTCTTATTCGGATATACGCGGCGGGCGCGGAACTCTCCAAAAGGGCCCAAACGACCAGCTTCGGCGAGCATTTGGTTTCTTTTGGCACTTCCCGCTAAACACCCGCCTCTGTTGACACGACTTCTGACTTCGATCGGAGCCACTTGAGAAACAGCATTACCTCAGGTCGATGATGATCCGGCAGAGTGTGGATGTAGTAGACGCCAAATAATGGCTCAGAAAACAACTCCACCATTCTGCCTGCCTGAAGATCATCCTGAAAAAAAGCACGCGCTGTGTAGGCAATGCCGTCGCCCCTACGAACGGCAGCCATGATCAGGTTACCCGGCATGTGATTGACTGAGAGAGGCTGCTCTGGAACGACACCATGGTAGGTAAACCAGTCGCTCGCTTCGTTTGTTCCCAATTCTTGCAACCACAGAAACTGCGTTAATGATTCCGGACTGTTCAGGTCCTTTCCTTCAACCAATTCCGGCGTAGCGACGACAATCATGTCAGAAATCAGAACCGGGTCTTCATCCGGCCTTGGCCTACGTTTGTCATGATATCGAATTGCTATGTCGATCCCACCCGGACGAGGTTCAACCAACTGTGACGTTGGATTGAGCATAAGTGTAATTTCCGGGTGTGCCCGTTGAAATTCAGCCATACGCGGAAGTAACCACTCCACGGCGAAGGCTGGTGACATCGTGACCTGTACTGGCCGGTTTGTTGCTGCTTCTGTTACGCGCTCCACGCCTCGGCCAACAATTTCAAAGCCTATACTGAGCTCACGAGCCAAACGTTCCCCCTGAGAGGTCAACGAAATACCTCGGCCACGTTTTTCAACCAAAGGTATGCCCAGGTGCTTTTCCAGGGACTTTACCTGCTGACTGACTGCAGCTTGCGTTACGTTCAAGCATTCTGCGGCCAAGGTGTAACTGCCCACTTCTGCCACGGCAGAAAAGGCGCGGAGGGCGTTCAAAGACGGCAGGTTCAACCAATTCATATGATAGTTTTTCTAATATATGGGTAGAACAATTGACTCGCATAACGGCGACGAATTGGCAATGCTTGGGTGAAGACAGTCGAACTCTATCACGCCGACTTAGCGAAAAAACTATCGTCCGTGTCGCGCCAACTCTCGAACAAAAGGAGCTATCCAAATGCAAGGTTTTGAAGGTGGTTGCTACTGCGGTGCAGTTCGTTACCGGATTAACACGGCCCCAGTCTGGTCTGGCCATTGCCATTGCAGATCATGTCAAATGGCACTTGGCGGGGCTTTTGTCACTTGGGCAAAAGTGGCGTCCGAGGATTTTGCTGTAACAAAGGGCGAAATCCGAACAGTTCAAAAAACACCAGGTGTCACGCGCGGCTTTTGCCCGCAGTGCGGCACCACTCTGACCTATGCAGCCGAGGGGGAGATCGAAGGTCAGGACTGGAGTAAGGACGCTTGGTTTGCCGCTTCCACCTTGGACGATCCATCCGCTGCAGAGCCCAAGGCCCATATTTTCGTTTCTCACAAACAACCGTGGATCAAGCTCAATGACGGCCTTCCTACGTTTGAGGAGTTTTAGACGAACCGCGGAGTTACACTGGAGGAAAACACAATGAGTACTGCGTTTTCGTACGCCTGCAAAGACTGCGACGGCATGGAAACCTGCCCCGGCAAGGTCGTGGCTTCTACAGAAGATGAAGTATGGAAATTGATGGAACTTCACGCGGTGATCGCGCACGGAGAAGATCCGAGCACTTGGGATGCTGAGACACGCGATTATCTAGGCAAGCTGATAAAAACTCACGACTTCGGCAAATAGTTCGCATTCAGCGAAGTGTTGGGATCAGTACGGGTCCACCCCAGCCCGAATACTTGCCAAAGAACCTTCGTTCCAATTCCGAGTTCACTGGAATGTTAATGGTAGCGGTTCACTTGCTGCTGCATCTGGGTACAAAGACGCAGGATACGAACCAATGGGCGAACGAAACCTGCTGTGTGTGCGGTCTGTGCAAACGTGGCGTTTGAGGTCTGACGAAGCATATCGATCTCCTGTGTCTGACCTTACGTTAACCGCCATCACAGGAGAGGTCTGTGAACTAGGACACAGACGTTTGCCAATCGCTTTGGAGGCCACCGACGCAGCGTGATTGGTATGCAAGGCGAGGCTCAACGAAGTCGAACAGCCAGATCCCTTGCGGAGGCTTTTTCAAAGCTTGCCTATAAGCTGGAAGCAACAAGTTTTGCCATTGGCCTTCAATCCGCTTGCTGTCGCTTTGGCATTCAGCATTCTTTCTGATTTTCCTCCGGTCCCCACTGGGAACAATCGATTTAAGTCTTTCAAAATGATATACTGCTAAAGCTCGTTAGCCGGGAGATCAGAATGGAACGGCGTCTTGCCACAGTGCTTGCGACGGACGTTGTCGGATACTCCGCGTTGATGCAACGCTCTGAAGCGGACACAGTTAAGCGCCTTAAGCGATTGCGGGATATCGTCAGCGATTTGGCGGAGCGTCATGGTGCTCGGGTCATAAGCTGGGCTGGTGATGGAGCGTTGGCGGAGTTCACCAGTCCGGTTTCAGCGGTCCGAGGGGCCTTTGAATTGCAGCGTGAACTATCGGCCCCTCATAACGCACAGGAAATCGGCCTCCAGTTGCGGATCGGCATACATCTTGCCGATGTGATTGTTGATGGGAAAGATCTTCTGGGAGACGGTGTGAATATCGCCGCGCGCATTCAGGCAGAGGCTGAGCCGGGCGGAGTTCTGGTTTCAAGCGCAGTATTCGAACAAGCCAAACGTGGGGCGCAGGTGCGGTTCATGCCCATGGGTCACCGGCGTTTCAAAAATATTGAAGATGCAATCGAACTTTATGCGATTGAGGGAGACCTCGGACTGCACAGTTGCATGCTTACGAAAGGCTTGCCTCAATCACAGGCTGCCAAGCCTCAGCAACGTGATAACGGTGTTATTGTTCTTCCCTTCCAGAACCGCAATATCGATCCAGAGCAGCAGTACTTTGCGGAAGGTTTTACAGAAGACGTTATCACAGAGCTTTCCCGCTTCACCGAGTTGTTCGTGATTTCACGAAATGCCAGCTTCTCGTTGGAAGGACGCGATTGCACGCCAGAAACGATATGTAACGAAACGGGTGTTCGGTATGCGGTTGAGGGGGGCGTAAGGGTTTTGGGAAACCGCGTGAGGATTTCCGCGCATCTTTTTGATGCGGCTCGTGGTGCGCAGGTTTGGTCCGAAAACTACGACTGCGACGTGCACGAATTGTTCGATGTTCAGGACGATATGGTTGCCAAAATCTCGGCCGCCGTCGCGGGTCGCGTCGAGCGGCAAGCGGAAAAATCTGCCCGGGAAAAACCTACGGAAGACATGGCGGCTTATGATTGCTTGAAGCGAGGGCTTCACCATCACCGCATTGGCGGGGTCACACGCGAGAATGCCGAATCCGCCATTAAGTGGTTTAATAGAGCCTTGGAAAAAGATCCGGCGTTCGGTCGCGCTCAGGCATGGCTGGCCTGTGCTGTAGCAACGCGGGACGAATGGCTTGGGATAAAGGACGAAGACCGCTACTGGGAAATGGGGCGGCGCGCTTTGGAACTGGACTGTAATGATGCTGAAGTGCATCGGATCATGGGGTCACTGTCCCTGTACAAAGAGGACTTTGACAATGCGCTTTATCATTACACGCGCGCGCTCGAGATTACGCCAAACCACGCGTACATAGTGGCGCACGCGGGCAATGTTCACAATTATCTGGGCGACGGAGAAAAGGGGTTGGTCTTCCAAAGGCGCGCCGAAGCTCTTGACCCGTTCCTTCCAGAGTATTGCCGGGAAGTGGGCGTCATTGCGCATTATGTTTTGGGGGACTGGGAAGCCTGTTTTCAGGCAGCAACAGCATTCCCACGAAGGACCCGGCGCGCAGCCGCATATCGAGCCGCAGCTGCCCTGCATTTAGGCGACCCAGAGCGGTTGAATCGCGCCATTCGACGATTGGCCACGATTGATCCGGAATTCGATATAGAAGGGTTTCTTTCTGTCGAACGCTTCCAAGACAAGCGGCGCAATGAGCAGCTTCGGGAAGAGATGTACCAGGTGCTGGCCATCATGAACAACGGTCTCTTGCGTGCGGTCGTGTGACAAACTTTCAAAACACGGCAAATGCTTCCTTGCAAACCCGCCACACAGGCAAACACACGAGATGTGTCGAACCCTCTTTTTCATCAGAACGCATTTGTTCAGAAACAACTGACGGCGCGCAAAACCAGTTCGTGACACCTGCTGAGGCGGCTCCAAGCTCCGCCGTATTGCCTGTTGTAACATCAGCGAGAATTTTTATTGCCCATGTTGCGTGAAACTGCCCCGGACAACCGCTGCTGCCTCCGAAATTGGGTTTTGGGTTCGTCTGCACGTTAAAAAGTTCGTTTCTGCGCAACTCAAACATTGACGGCAGGCGCAGTAGATTTCGCTTTCTAACGCCTGTTGCCTTCAATTATCGTCTGGCTTCGGCGCGCACTAGCAAACTCGAACCAACAAAACCAAGGCGCCGGCGATTAATGACCCGGCGTCTTATTTCCCTTTTTGGCCTCAGATTTACGAATAATAGGCGCTACTGACCTTGTTAATGGGTGCCAAAACCGCCGAAATGGGTTCGTATTGCTTAACGGTTCAACAGCGCAGCTCAAGCATCATCCGTCACATTTGGAGTGCCCGCAGCTCCGGCATGTCATGCAACCTTCGATCATCACCATGTCGAATTGGCCACATGAAGGGCAGGCCTTTCCGCGTGGTGCGTCCATGTTCACCACCTGTGCCTGCGGGTCGGACTTCAAGCCCATGCCTTCGCCCTCAAGAAAGCCGATGTTGATCAAGTGCTGCTCGATGACTCCGCCGATCGCCGCCAGAATCGAGGGGATGTATTTTCCCTTGACCCAGGCGCCGCCGCGCGGATCGAACACCGCTTTCAGCTCCTCGACCACGAAGGACACGTCGCCACCGCGCCGGAACACGGCCGAGATCATGCGGGTCAGGGCCAGCGTCCAGGCGTAATGCTCCATGTTCTTCGAGTTGATGAATACCTCGAATGGTCGACGACGGCCCGCGATCACGATGTCATTGATCGTCAGATAGATCGCGTGCTCGCTGTCCGGCCATTTCAGCTTGTAGGTTGAACCTTCCAGCGATTGGGGTCGGTCCAGCGGTTCGGACATGTAGATGACATCGCCGCCATCGGCTTCGTGTGGGGCGTCGGCGCTTTCGCCAGGTGCCTTGTCCGAGCTTTCCGAGACGGTCAGAACCGATCCGGTCACATCGTTCGGGCGATAGGTGGTACAGCCCTTGCAGCCCTGATCCCAGGCCTGCATGTACACGTCCTTGAAGGCATCAAAGCTGATGTCTTCGGGGCAGTTGATCGTCTTGGAGATCGAGCTGTCGATCCACTTCTGCGCGGCAGCCTGCATCTTCACATGATCCAGCGGTGTCAGAGTTTGTGCGTTCACGAAATAGTCTGGCAACGCCTCGTCACCGAACTTGTCGCGCCACATCTGCACGGCGTAATCCACGACCTCTTCCTCGGTTCGCGATCCGTCTTTCTGCAACACCTTGCGCGTGTAGGCATAGGCAAAGACCGGCTCGATCCCGGACGACACGTTCCCGGCGTACAGGGAAATCGTTCCGGTCGGTGCAATCGACGTCAGCAAAGCGTTGCGGATACCGTGTTCGCGGATTGCATCGCGCACATCGTCATCCATCTGCTGCATCGTGCCGCTGGCCAGGTATTTCTCGGCATCAAACAGGGGGAATGCGCCTTTTTCCTTTGCCAGGTCCACCGACGCCAGATACGCGGCGCGGGCTATTGCGTGCAACCAGCGCTCGGTCTGACGCGCCGCCTCGTCCGAGCCATAACGCAGGCCCAGCATCAGCAGAGCATCCGCCAGCCCGGTCACACCCAGGCCGATACGGCGCTTGGCCTGTGCTTCGGCGGCTTGTTCAGGCAACGGGAATTTTGACGCATCGACCACATTGTCCATCATCCGAACCGCCGTGGCGACCAGTTCCTGCATCGCCGCCTCGTCCAGATGGGCACCTTGTTCGAACGGTTCTGCCACCAGTCGCGCCAGGTTGATCGACCCCAGCAGGCAAGCGCCGTAGGGCGGCAGCGGTTGTTCTCCACAAGGGTTCGTGGCCGCGATGGTTTCCACGTAGCTAAGGTTGTTGGCCTGGTTGATCCGGTCGATGAAGATCACACCCGGTTCGGCATAGTCATAGGTCGCCTGAATGATCTTGTTCCACAGATCGCGCGCCTGAACGGTGTGATAGATCTTGTCGCCGAACACCAGCTCCCACGGGCCGTCCGCCTTGACCGCTTCCATGAAGGCATCCGTCACCAGCACCGACATGTTGAACATGCGCAGACGGGCCGGGTCGGATTTGGCGGTGATGAACTGCTCGATATCCGGATGGTCACACCGCATGGTCGCCATCATCGCGCCCCGGCGCGATCCGGCGGACATGATGGTTCGGCACATCGCGTCCCACACATCCATGAACGACAGCGGACCGGATGCGTCCGCCGCGACCCCGTGCACATCCGCGCCCCGCGGTCGGATGGTCGAGAAATCATAGCCGATCCCCCCACCCTGCTGCATCGTCAGCGCGGCCTCTTTCAGCATATCGAAAATGCCGCCCATGCTGTCAGGAACCGTTCCCATGACAAAGCAGTTGAACAGGGTCACACGCCGCGCTGTCCCTGCGCCTGCGGTGATACGGCCCGCTGGCAGGTATTTGAAATCTTCCAGCGCCTCGAAAAACTTCTGCTCCCAATGCGCCGGGTCCTTTTCGACCTGCGCCAGATCGCGGGCGATGCGCCGCCAGGAATCCTCGACCGTCTGGTCGATGGGCGTGCCATCCGCCTTTTTAAAGCGGTATTTCATATCCCAGATCTGCTCGGCGATGGGGGCGGCAAAGCGGCTCATTGGTGATTCCCTGTACTGAAAGAGGTATCCAGACTACCCCAAACCCTGCCCCTGCCACAACACCTTGATGACTGCGCCTTACGAGCTACAATATAAAGATGCACTTCGGGACGACTCTGTGGGAAAGCTGTGGATAAGTACGTAAACCTCATAAAACTATCCGTCGGCTCGGAAAGCGTAGACACGCTGATGGCGTGGCAGGACGGCCGCATAGCGCTTTATGAGGACGGCTGCCCGCGCCACGTCACCCGTATGTGGCCCAAGCGTGAGGCCGAAATTCTGAACGGCGGATCAATCTATTGGGTGATCAAGGGCGTCATCCAGTGCCGCCAACGCATCCTGCGGCTGGACGAGGTACGCGGCGAAGACGGCATCCGCCGCTGTGCCATCGTGCTGGACCCCGAGATACACCGTACGCAGACCGCGCTGAAACGCCCGTTTCAGGGCTGGCGCTATCTGAAACCCGAGGATACTCCGGCCGATCTGCCACAGGGACGCGAGCAGGACGATGCCCTGCCCGATGATCTGAACCGCGCGCTGGCCGAGATTGGTGTGCTGTAATTAGCCCAGCCGGTCCAGCAGATCGGACAGAACGGCCTTGTCGTCAGCGTCATAGTTCGCGACGCGGCTGCACCAAAGTGTCGCCTGCGACTGCAGTATAAGTCCATCCGACAGGATTTTCAGATGGTTGGCCCTCAGGGTTTCCCCGGTTGACGTGATGTCCGCGATCGCCTCGGCGGTTTCGTTCACCACCGTGCCTTCGGTCGCGCCCTGGCTGTCGACCAGAGTGTAGTCGGCCACGCCCGCCTCGGTCAGGAATTCACGCACCAGCCGATGATATTTGGTGGCAATGCGCAGCCGGTGGCCGTGCACCTTGCGGAACGCCGCCGCTGCAGCATCCAGATCGTCCAACGTGTCCACATCGACCCAACAGGCAGGTGTCGCAATGATCAAATCGGCATTTCCGAACCCCAATGGCGCGATCTCTTCGACCTGTTGTTCCCAGCGGGGCAATTTTTCGTGGACAAGGTCCGTTCCCGTCACGCCCAGATGGATCCGCCCTGCTGCAAGTTCCCGCGGAATCTCCCCCGCCGACAGCAGGATCAGCGATACGTTGTCGATCCCCTCAACCTTGCCCGAATACTCGCGGTTTGATCCACTGCGCGACAGGGTGATGCCACGCTTTTCAAACCAGGCGAAGGTCTTTTCCATCAGCCGGCCCTTCGAGGGAACGCCCAGTTTCAGGCTCATCTTGCGCCCTCCTCGATCTCGAGCATCAGGTCGGGGCGCAGGACACCACCCACTGCGGGAATTTCCGCGCCGTTGCCCAGTTGCCGGGTCAGCGCGTCGTAGCGTCCGCCGGTTGCGATGGGCGGCAGATCGGGACGACCTTCGGCGTAGAAGCCAAATACGAACCCGTCGTAATACTCCATGGATGTCCGGCCATAGGCGGCTTCGAAATCCAGCCGTTCCACGTCGACCCCACGCGCCTGAAGCGAGGCAATCCGCGCCTCGAGCCGATCCAGCGCAGGGGTGATCTGCGGCAGATCAACGGCCACATCGCGCAAGCGCTCAAGCGCGAAAGGCATCGTTTCGCGGACATTCAGCAGCGTCTCCAGACCGGCCAGTTCGCTGTCCGAAATCGGAGGCGTCTCGCGGTCTTCGCGCAGTGCCGCGATGCGGGCTTCGATTTCCGATGCGCGGCGTTTGCCGATTATGGGTGTATCAAATGCCATCGGATCGGGCGCGTCCAACAATGCATCCCGGCCCGCCGGAGCGGGTTTACGTCCGGCAAACCGGTCCAGAAGAACACGGAACCGGCGGGGTCGCCACAGGTGCCGCATTAACGCGGCCTTACGCCGTTCAGTCGTGCTCAGGCCCAGAACGGCTGCGGTCAGGATACCGATATCGCCAGTGGCTGCGCGCAGGGGCAAACCACGAAGCTGCAGCGCAAAAAGCGAGAACACCTCGGCGTCCGCTCCGGCGGGATCGTCGCGATCAAAAACCTCGTACCCGACCTGAATGTATTCGTTTGCGCGGTCCAGATCGTGTTCCTGACGCCGGAAAACCTCGCCCGAATAGGTGTAGCGCGCGGGTTCGGCACCTTCGCTCATGTGCATCTGCACCACGGGCAGGGTGAAATCCGGGCGCAGCATCTGTTCGCCGCGCAGCGCGTCCGAGGTCACATAGGCCCGGGCCCGGATGTCCTCGCCGTAGAGATCCAGCAGCAAGTCTGCCGATTGCAGCAAAGGCGGATCGACCACCTGCGCCCCGGCGGCCTCGAACCGGACGCGCATCATCGCGGCGCGGGCCTGAATCTGAGAGCGGTTGGGCATGCGTCAGTCCTGACTGTTCAGAATTTCACGCACCTTGGCGACCAGATCGCCGCGCGGCACTTCGAACTGGCTGGGGCGTTCTTTCCATTCCTCGAGCGTGGCGCTTTCGGCAATCTTCGCGCCCAGGATAAGGTCCTTGATCTGCACGATGCCATTGGCCTTTTCGTCACCGCCTTCGATCACTGCAATGGGCGAATTCCGCTTGTCCGCATATTTCAGTTGGTTGCCAAAATTCTTGGGATTGCCCAGATAAACTTCGGCCCGAATGCCTGCGTTGCGCAGTTCCGCGACCATTGCCTGATAATCAGCCATGCGGTCACGGTCCATGACGGTGACAACCACGGGGCCAGTGGCCTGCGCTGCGATGCGGCCCTTTTCCCGCAACGCGGCCAGCAGGCGATCAACACCGATGGAGATGCCAACAGCAGGCACTTTCTGCCCCGTGAAACGGGCAACCAGATCGTCGTAGCGCCCTCCCCCTGCAACGGAACCAAATTGCCTTTTACGTCCCTTCTCGTCGAAAATCTCAAAGGTCAATTCGGCCTCAAAGACAGGGCCTGTATAGTAGCCCAATCCGCGCACCACTGACGGGTCAATGACGATACGGTCCTCATCGTAACCTTGTGATGCAAGTAGTTGCACAATTTCCTGAAGCTCAGCGATTCCTTCAGCACCTATCGCGCTATCTCCAACCGCAACCATCAGTTTTAGCAAAGTGTCGGCATTAGTTGAGCCGCGTGCCGTAAGGAAATCGATCACTGGTTTAACTTGTTCTTCGTTAAGACCGGCACCTGCGATAAACGCTCCCGAAGCGTCCTTGCGTCCGCGCGTTAGCAACTCGCGAACGCCCTGTTCACCGACCTTGTCAAACTTGTCGATAGTACGAAGTACGTTGTTCACAACGATGTGATTGTATTTCTGAACTTGTTTATTAAACGCTTCTTGAGGACTTGCTGTTTGCCCCGCTTTTACGTCTCCTAAACCGATGGTCTCCAACACACCATTCAGAACCTTGCGGTTATTCACCCGCACCAGATAGTCGCCGCGCGGGATGCCGACGGTTTCCAACGTATCCGACAGCATGGCGCAGATCTCGGCATCGGCGGCCATTGAGGCCGTACCGACCGTATCGGCATCACACTGATAAAACTGGCGATACCGCCCCGGACCCGGCTTTTCGTTCCGCCAGACCGGCCCCATTGCATAACGGCGATAGGGCGTCGGCAGATCGTTGCGGTGCTGTGCGTAGACCCGCGCCAGTGGTGCGGTCAGGTCGTAACGCAGGGCCATCCAGTCGCCCTTGTCGTTCTCGTCCACTTCCTGCCACGCAAACACGCCTTCGTTCGGGCGATCCACGTCGGGCAGGAATTTGCCCAGCGCCTCGACAGTTTCCACTGCGCTGCTTTCCAGGGCGTCAAACCCGTACCGATGATAGACGTCCGCAATAGCCCGCAGCATCTCGGTGCGCTGCGTGACTTCCTGGCCGAAATAGTCGCGGAACCCTTTCGGCGTCTCGGCCTTGGGGCGGGGCTGTTTCTTGGGCTTGGCCATGTGGGGCGTCCTTGGGAGTTTTCTTGTTCCGCGCGCGGTCTATCCCATGGTCTGTTTCGGGGCAAGGCGCGCTTTCTCTGGCCACGGCGTCACAGGGTCGCTATGACCAGCCCCAGAGACAGGAGCCACCCATGCAGCATCTGGAAGAACAGATCGCCCACCTCACCCGTACAGTCGAAGACCTGAACGCGGTTGTCACGCGGCAACAAACCGAGATTGAACGCCTGACCCGCAGAGTTGAGATGCTGTTGCAACGTGAGGCTGAGCGCGCGCAGGAAGGGTCCGGCGGTGTCGTATTCGGCGACGAGCGCCCGCCGCATTACTAAAGGGTTACAGTCCCAGCGTCGATTTCACCGCACTGTCCACAACACCGCCCAGCAGCGCATCCTCGTCCCCGGTGCATCCTTCGGTCAGCGCGGCCAGGAAGGTTTCGCGCAGCTTGGCTTTGTCGTCCTCGGACGCGGCGTATTGTTCGATGTCGATCTGGCGATTGTACAGAGACAGGGCCGTCATCTTTCCGACCACGTCCAGGACGTACTCGTCATTCCCGTCTGCCTCTTCGATGACTGATGCGCAGGTATGGTACATCAGCGGCAGCGCTTCCTGCATCATCTGGTCCGCTTCGTCATCGGCCAGCGCAAATCCCGGCGCGGCGATAAAAGCGACCATCGAAATCAGTTTGAACCCGTGAAAACGCATGGCAAGTCCTCTCAAATTGGGCATCGATCCTTTTTTGGGATCGGTGGTTACTTTTTGTTGGCGCCGATGATGGCCCCGACAACGGCCCCGGCAGCGGCCCCCTTGCCATCGCCGACCAAAGCACCAACGCCCGCGCCAATCAAAGCGCCTTTGAGCGCGTCTTCCTGCTTGTCCTTATCCGCCAAAGCTTGTGTTGCGGGCAACAATGCCAGTGACGCCACAGCAGCAGCGACCAGTATTCCCAGACGTCTTCCTGAAATCCCCATTTGGCGTCCTCCCATGACTTAACCCAAATGAATATAGGTAGAATTCCAGCCTAGCTTGGCGGCAATCTTCTGGCAACAAGCCGTTAGATGTCAGATTTCCTCGACCGACATCACGCCATCCAGCGATTTGATCGCGCCTTTGATCTGCGGGTTGATCGGAAAATCCTGCCCCAGATCCATTTCCACATCCCCAGGCAAGCCCGGGTCAAGCAGACACAGATGGATCGGCCCCTTCGCCGCGCCCTTGGCTGCACCGGCAGCGTCTTCCAAAACCCTGGCGACGGTGGGCAGAACCTGCGGCTGATCCACGAAGATGCGCAGCCCGGTTGCGCCCGCCTCGGCCACCACCGAGCCCACTGGCCCAACAGATCGCCCGAGCAGTTTCAACTGATCCGACTCCATCGTCGCCTCGGCGGTCAGAACAACCTGCGCGCCGGTTTCGAGAAATTCCCGGCATTTCTCCAACGTATCCGAGAACAGCGTGACCTCATAAGCTCCGGTCGGATCAGAAAGCTGTGCAAAGGCAAAGCGGTTGCCGCGCGCTGACTTGCGCTCCTGTCGTCCGGCAACGACACCGGCCATCTTGGCGATCAAAGGGCCGGAACGCGCCTTTTCGGTCACTTCGTCCAGGGTCAAAACCTGCTTGCGCTTCAGCGCAGGCATGTAATCGTCCAGTGGGTGGCCTGAAAGATAGAAGCCGATTGCCTTGAACTCTTCGCTCAAGCGTTCTGCCGGCAACCAGTCGGGGGTCGCGGAAAGCCGCGGTTCGGGCAGATCATCCCCTGCCTCACCGAACAGCGACACCTGGTTCGAGTTCTTCTGGTGGTGGATCGCCGCCGAATACTGCACCAGTTGTTCAAGACTTTCGAAGACACGGCGGCGGTTCTTGTCGAGCTGATCAAAGGCCCCGGCCCGCGCCATCATTTCCAGCGGACGTTTACCGACCTTCTTCAGATCGACCCGGCGGGCAAAGTCAAAGAGGTTTACAAACGGCTTGTCCCCACGCCCTTCGACAACAAGGTTCATCGCCTCGACGCCTACGTTCTTGAGCGCGCCCAGCGCGTAAACCAGCTCTCCGTTCACAACGTCAAAAGTCGCCAGCGAGCGGTTTACACAGGGAGGCACATAAGGAAGCTCAAGCCCCTTGCGGACTTCTTCGAAATAGACGGCCAGCTTGTCGGTCAGGTGAATATCGCAGTTCATGACGCCCGCCATGAACTCGACCGGGTGGTTCGCCTTCAGCCAGCCAGTCTGATAGCTGACTACCGCATAGGCGGCGGCGTGGGATTTGTTGAAGCCGTAGTTCGCAAATTTCTCGAGCAGGTCGAAGACTTCGGAGGCTTTCTTGGCATCCACGCCATTCTCGCCCGCGCCCTTTTCGAATTTGGGGCGCTCGGCGTCCATCGCCTCTTTGATCTTCTTACCCATCGCGCGGCGCAGCAGGTCCGCGCCACCAAGGCTGTACCCCGCCATCACCTGCGCGATCTGCATCACCTGTTCCTGATAAACGATGATGCCCTGTGTTTCCTCAAGGATATGGTCGATCAGAGGATGAACCGAGGTGATCTCGCGCAGACCGTTCTTGACCTCGCAATAGGTCGGGATGTTTTCCATCGGGCCCGGACGGTACAGCGCCACAAGGGCCACGATATCCTCGATGCAGGTCGGTTTCATGCGCTTGAGCGCATCCATCATGCCCGAAGATTCCACCTGGAACACCGCCACCGTCTTAGCCGCCGAATAGAGTTTATACGTGGCCTCGTCATCCAGTGGGATGGCGTTGATCTGGTTTTCCGCCCCCTCGGCGGGTTCATAGAGTTCCGTACCATCTGCCGCCACATGCAGGGGCCGCCCGGATTTGAAGATCAGATCTATCGCGTTCTGGATCACGGTCAGCGTCTTCAGACCAAGAAAGTCGAACTTCACCAGCCCGGCCTGTTCGACCCATTTCATGTTGAACTGGGTTGCCGGCATATCGGACCGCGGATCCTGATAAATCGGCACCAGAGCGTCAAGTGGACGGTCCCCGATCACAACACCCGCCGCGTGGGTCGAGGCGTTCCGCAGCAGCCCTTCGACCTGCTGGCCGTAGGTGAGCAGGCGGTCCACGACCTCTTCGTTGCGCGCTTCTTCGCGCAGGCGCGGCTCGTCCTTCAGCGCCTTTTCGATGGAAACGGGTTTAACGCCTTCAACCGGGATCATCTTGGACAGGCGGTCCACCTGGCCGTAGGGCATCTGCAACACCCGCCCGATATCGCGCACGGCGGCCTTGGACAGCAACGCGCCGAAGGTGATGATCTGCCCGACCTTGTCGCGCCCGTATTTCTGCTGCACGTAGCGGATCACCTCTTCACGGCGGTCCATGCAGAAGTCGATATCGAAGTCAGGCATCGAAACCCGCTCGGGGTTCAGAAAGCGTTCGAACAGAAGTGAATAGCGCAGCGGGTCAAGGTCGGTAATCGTCAGCGCATAGGCCACCAGCGATCCCGCGCCCGACCCCCGCCCCGGCCCAACCGGAATGTCGTGGTCCTTGGCCCATTGGATAAAGTCGGCAACGATCAGGAAGTAACCAGGGAAACCCATGCCTTCGATGATACCCAGTTCGAAATCCAGCCGTTCCTGATACTCCTCAGGCGTCATGGCATGCGGGATCACGGCCAGACGTTTCTGCAAACCCTCATTTGCGATGCGACGCAGTTCGGCAACCTCGTCATCTGCGAATTTCGGCAGGATCGGATCGCGGCGATAGGCCATGAAGGCACAGCGTTTCGCGATTTCGACTGTGTTTTCGATCGCCTCCGGCAGGTCGGCGAACAAAGTCACCATTTCCTGCTGCGACTTGAAATAATGCTGCGCGGTCAGACGGCGGCGGCCTTCCTGCTGGTCGACATAAGCCCCTTCCGAGATACAGATCAGCGCATCATGCGCCTCATACATATCCGAGGTGGGGAAATAGACGTCATTTGTGGCGACCAGCGGCAGGTTCTTGGAATAGGCCATCTCGACATGGCCACGCTCGGTCAGACGTTCCGCTTCGGGCTGGCCATCCTCGCCCGGGTGGCGTTGCAGTTCAATATAAAGCCGGTCCGGAAACATCGCGGCCAATCGGTCAACCAAAGCCTCTGCCGCCGGGCGCTGCCCCTGTTGCAGCAACCGCCCGACCGGCCCGTCGGGACCGCCGGACAGGCAGATCAGACCGTCTGAGCGGTCGGCCAGTTCATCCAAGGTCACCTGCGGAAGCTGCCCGCCCTTGTCCACATAAAGGCAGGAGCTGAGCTTCATCAGGTTCTCATATCCAACCTCGGACTGCGCCAGCAGCACCAGCGGCGCGGGCGACTTGGGTTTTTCGCCGGGTTGCGCCTGCACATAGGTCAGGTCCACCTGGCAACCCATGATCGGCTGCACACCGGCACCGCTGGCCGTTACCGAAAACTCGAGCGCGGAGAACATGGAATTGGTGTCCGTCACGGCAACGGCAGGCATCTCCATCTTCTCGCACAGGGCGGGCAGCTTTTTCAGCCGCACGGCGCCTTCGAGAAGAGAATATTCTGTGTGAACGCGGAGGTGAATGAATCGAGGGGAACTGCTCATGCCGCCTACGCTATCCCACCCTGCGGAGTTGCAAAAGCGGGAACCGCAGCTTTGAAATGCCGGAAAAATCGGCGGCGATTATTCGGCTTTTTCAGAAGGTGCTTCGGGGATGGCAGGCGCCTTCTACCAAAAAGCGCTTTAATAACAACCGACTGACCGTTATGAAAAAGCGACATTCACAAGTCGCGGGTGCCTAATGGTGTATCGTACAGGCAGTTTTTCTTGCCAGACAAGGCGCGCTGTTTCTAACATCTGACGGCAAGCTATCCGCCCGCCACTCTTTCTACGTCGCATCGAAGGAGGGCCTAACGGGCGCAACTGGGTAACGCGACGGGTTTCTCGTATGAATATCACGTTTCTTCTGAACGGAGAGACAGTGGAGCTGGCGGATGTCAATCCGACAGCGACCCTGCTGGACTGGCTGCGCGAAGATCGTGGCCTGACCGGCACCAAGGAGGGCTGCAACGAAGGCGATTGCGGGGCCTGCACCGTCATGGTGACGGATGAGGGTGGCCACAAGGCGCTGAACTCCTGCATTCTGTTCCTGCCTCAACTACACGGCAAAGCGGTGCGCACCGTCGAAGGTGCCAGCGGCCCAAATGGCGAGTCCCATCCTGTTCAGCAGGCGATGGTTGATCTGCACGGGTCTCAGTGCGGCTTTTGCACCCCCGGTTTCGTCATGTCGATGGTGGCAAGTCACGCCAATGGTGCCACGGATCACGACACACAGCTTGCCGGAAACCTGTGCCGGTGCACGGGATACGCACCGATCATACGCGCGGCTGCAGCGACCGAAACGCAACCGGTGCCCGTTTGGGTCAAGGACAAGCCGGTGGCGACGCTGGTGACTTCGCCCATGCTGCCGGGGTCAACGGATGAGCTGGCGGCAGTTTATGCTCAGCATCCTGACGCCACCCTGGTTGCCGGCGCGACCGATGTTGGGCTTTGGGTCACGAAACAACTGCGGGATCTCGATCCGGTGATATTCCTGAACCGTTGCGATGACCTGAAGGAAATCACCATCACGGATGACGAAATCCGCTTCGGTGCCATGGTCGACATGAACCGCATGGGTGAGGCATTGGCCGACCTGCATCCCTCCTACGCCGAGATGATCCGCCGTTACGCCAGTGTTCAGGTGCGCCACGCGGCCACCGTCGGTGGCAACATCGCCAACGGCTCGCCCATCGGGGACAACCCGCCTGCCCTGATTGCCTTGGGTGCAACACTGCATTTGCGCCAGGGTGATACGCGCCGGTCGATCCCGCTGGAGGAGTTCTTCATCGACTACGGCAAGCAGGACCGCGCACCGGGCGAATTCGTCGAGGCAGTCAGTTTCCCACGTCAGGAGGATCGCCTGAAAGCCTACAAACTCAGCAAACGGTTCGATCAGGATATCTCGGCCGTGTGCGGGTGTTTCAATATCACCGTGACAGATGGCGTGGTCACTGATGCCCGGATCGCGTTCGGCGGCATGGCAGGCATTCCAAAGCGCGCCTCCAATGTCGAAGCGGCACTGACGGGTAAACCCTGGACAAACGAAACCGTTCAAGCCGCGATCCCGGCCTTTGCCAACGACTTCACGCCGATGACGGATATGCGCGCCTCGGCCACCTACCGATTGGAGACCGCAAAAGCGATGCTTGAGAGGTATTTCCTCGAAGATCAGGGCGAGGTGACCAACGTATTGGAGGTGTCCGCATGAGCGTGACCAAACCCCTCCCCCATGACGCGGCGCCGCTGCATGTCTCTGGAACCGCGCGCTATGTGGATGACATTCCCACACCAAAAGGTTCTCTGCATCTGGCCTTTGGATTGAGCCCGATTGCCAAGGGTACGATCACGTCGATGGATCTGTCAGCGGTGAAAGCTGCCGATGGGGTCGTCATGGTCATGACCGCCGACGACCTGCCGTTTGTAAACGATGTCTCTCCGTCGATCCATGACGAGCCCTTGCTGTCGGATGGCACGATCCACTACATTGGCCAGCCCGTTTTCCTTGTTATCGCCACCAGCCATCTGGCCGCGCGCAAGGCAGCCCGGCTGGGCAAAATCGACTACGCCGAAGAAACCCCGATCCTGACGGTCGAAGAGGCTTTGGCCGCGGACAGCCGGTTCGAAGATGGTCCCCGTATTTATGCCAAAGGTGACGCTGATGCCGCCATCGCCGGGGCCGCGCATGTCATCGAAGGCACGTTCGAGATCGGCGGGCAGGAGCATTTCTATCTGGAAGGCCAGGCCGCGCTGGCCGTGCCGAATGAGGGCGCGGATATGCTGGTGCACAGCTCGACCCAACACCCGACCGAGATTCAGCACAAAGTGGCGGATGCCTTGGGTGTTCCTATGCATGCCGTTCGTGTTGAGACCCGCCGTATGGGCGGAGGTTTTGGCGGAAAGGAAAGTCAGGGCAACGCTCTGGCCGTATCCTGTGCCGTGGCCGCCCGCGCCACCGGCAAGGCCTGCAAGATGCGCTATGACCGCGACGATGACATGATCATCACCGGCAAACGCCACGCCTTCCGTATCGCATACAAGGCCGGTTTCGATGAAAACGGGCACATTCAGGGTGTTTCCTTCCTGCAATATGCCATTTGCGGCTGGGCGCAGGACCTGTCCCTGCCTGTCGCCGACCGTGCGATGCTGCATTCCGACAACGCCTATCTGTTGCCCAATGCGCGGATCGAAAGCCACCGGCTGAAAACCAACACCCAATCCGCCACCGCTTATCGCGGCTTTGGCGGGCCGCAGGGTATGGTTGGTATCGAACGCGTCATGGATCACGCAGCTTATGAATTGGGCTTGGACCCGGTCGAACTGCGCCGCCGGAATTATTACGAACCGGCTCATGCTGTCGCGGACGCTGAGCCTGCGGAAAAACCTCTGGGCCATCCCGATCCGCACGAAGACCTGACCAGCCGCGGCGCTGTTGAGATGGGGGACGCCCCCGTGCGCCCCTTGCCCGCAGGCGGCAACACCACGCCCTACGGGATGGAAGTCAGCGATTTCGAACTGCACGGAATGACCGAAAAGCTGCTGAAAACCAGCGATTACGCGTCACGCAAGGCGGCCATCGAGAAGTGGAACGCCGAGAACAGAGTGATCAAGAAGGGCATCGCTTTTGCCCCGGTCAAGTTCGGTATTTCCTTCACGCTGACCCACCTGAACCAGGCGGGTGCGCTGGTGCATGTGTATCAGGACGGCTCTGTCCACCTGAACCATGGTGGCACCGAAATGGGCCAGGGCCTGTTTCAGAAGGTTGCGCAAGTTGCGGCCTCGCGCTTTGGCATTCCGCTCGAGATGGTGAAGATCACCGCCACCGATACCGCGAAGGTACCCAACACCTCGGCGACGGCAGCCTCGTCGGGCAGCGATCTGAACGGTATGGCGGTGAAAGCCGCCTGCGACACGATCCGCGACCGGATGGCCGATTATCTGGCCGAACGGCATCAGGCCGATCCGTCGGCGGTGACGTTCTCGGACGGCCATGTCTCGGTCGGAGAGGAACGCTATACCTTCGCCGAAGCTGCCGCGCTGGCTTATCAGGGCCGCATCAGCCTGTCGGCGACCGGGTTCTACAAAACACCCAAGATCGAATGGGACCGGATCAAGGGCCGGGGTCGCCCGTTTTTCTACTTCGCCTACGGTGCCTCGATCACCGAGGTCGCAGTAGACACGCTTACCGGTGAGAACCGCATCCTGCGCACGGATATCCTGCACGACGCTGGTGCGTCGCTGAACCCGGCGTTGGACATCGGGCAGGTAGAAGGTGGGTATGTTCAGGGCGCAGGCTGGCTGACGACCGAGGAACTGGTTTGGGACGGCAAGGGCAATCTGCGCACCCATGCGCCGTCGACCTACAAGATTCCGGCCTGTTCCGACCGGCCCGACATATTCAATGTCGCGCTCTGGGATGGCGAAAACCGCGAGGACACGATCTATCGGTCGAAAGCGGTAGGTGAGCCGCCGTTCATGCTGGGCATTTCCGCCTGGCTGGCACTGTCGAATGCGGTGGCAGCTTGCGGGGATAGCTATCCGGCATTGGATGCGCCCGCCACGGCCGAAGAGGTCTGGCGCGGCGTCCAAAGGATGAAGGGAGGCATCTGATGGGATTTGATCGGGAGGCTTTGAGGGAGGCGGTCAATACCCACGGCAAGGTGGTCCGGGTGGTTATCGCCGGGATCAAGGGGTCGTCCCCGCGCGAGGTCGGGGCCGCGATGCTGGTCTGGAAAGACGGGCAGTCCGGCACGATCGGAGGCGGCACTTTGGAATTTCAGGCGGCGGAAGCCGCAAGAACACAAGCCGTTTCGTCCCGCCTGACGCAACATGCGCTTGGCCCCGATCTGGGCCAGTGCTGCGGCGGTGCTGTGACGCTGCTCAGCGAGATCTATGATCTGGATGCGGTGGAAGGGCTGGATGACAATATCATCACTCGCCCGGTTTCGACCGGCGCGATGCCGCTCTCGGTCAAACGGATGCTGGCGCAAGCCCGGGGTCAGGGTGTCGAACCCGAACCTCAGTTGTTAGACGGCTGGATGGTCGAGCCGGTTCACACACCGGCCCGCAATCTGTGGATCTGGGGCGCCGGCCATGTGGGACGTGCCCTGGTCGATGTCCTGTCCCCCTTGCCCGATCTGGCAATCACCTGGGTCGATACCGGGCCTGAGCGGTTCCCGGAAACGGTGCCGCCGGGTGTAACCGCTGTTCCGGCCGCCAAGCCAGCAGAACTGGTTCGCCATGCACCGCGAGACGCAGAGCATTTGGCCCTGACCTACTCGCACAATCTGGACCTGGAGCTTTGCAACAGATTGCTTTTGCACGATTTCCGCTTTGCCGGGCTGATCGGCTCGGCTACGAAATGGGCGCGATTCCGATCGCGGCTGGCCGCACTTGGGCACTCGCCCGAGCGGATCAGCCGGATAACCTGTCCAATCGGTGATCCGTCACTGGGCAAACACCCGCAGATGATTGCCGTTGGCGTCGCGGCGCAGCTTTTGCGCCCTGCCCGGCAGAACGAGTTGAAAAAGGACCTGAGCGCGTGACCACTCCATTGTTAAGCTTGCAGGGGCTGACCAAAGCCTATCCCGGCGTCGTGGCCAACGATCAGGTGTCTTTTGACATCGGTGAGGGCGAAGTTCACGCGCTGCTGGGTGAAAACGGCGCCGGTAAATCCACGCTGGTAAAGATGATCTACGGGCTGGTGAAGCCCGACAGCGGCACGATGTTGTTGCGCGGCCAATCCTTTGCGCCGCCAGAGCCCCGTGCCGCACGGGCCGACGGGATCGCGATGGTGTTCCAGCATTTCTCGCTGTTCGACGCACTGAATGTGGCCGAGAACATCGCATTGGGGATGGAGAACCCGCCACCGATGGGAGATCTGGCCTCGCGTATCCGGCAAGTATCCGAAACCTACGGTCTGCCGCTAGACCCGTATCGCACGGTGGGTGATCTGTCCGCGGGCGAACGTCAGAGAGTTGAGATCATCCGCTGTCTGTTGCAGGAGCCCAAGCTCTTGATCATGGATGAGCCGACCTCGGTTCTGACGCCGCAGGAGGTTGATATCCTGTTCGAGACGCTGAACAAATTGCGGTCCGAAGGCACCTCGATCCTGTATATCTCGCACAAACTGGAAGAAATCCGCACGCTGTGTGATCACGCCACGATCCTGCGTCTGGGCAAGAATGTGGGCGAATGCGTTCCGTCCGAGACCTCGGCGCGGGACATGGCCGAGATGATGGTCGGTTCGACCCTGCAAACGCCGGAACGATCGGGGCGAGAATTCGGGGACGTTGCGCTGGATGTCAGCGGATTGTCGGTGCCATCGCCTTCTGAATTCGGAACCGCGCTGAAGAATGTCCATATGACCGTCCGCAAGGGCGAGGTTCTGGGCATCGGGGGTGTTGCGGGCAATGGGCAGGACGAATTGCTTGGCGTGCTGTCCGGAGAAATTCAGACAACAGCCGACGCGATCAAATTCAATGGACAGCCGATCGGCAAATTGGGTCCGACCGCACGGCGAAAGCTGGGTGTTCTGACCGCTCCCGAGGAGCGGTTGGGTCATGCGGCCGCTCCGGATATGAGCCTTACCGAAAACGCCCTGCTGACCGGATCGGTCCGTGAAGGGCTGGAGAACAACGGGTTTCTGAAATGGGCCGAGACCAAGAGTTTCGCCGAAAAGATCATCAAGGCCTTTGATGTCCGCACGCCCGGGCCGGAAAATGCGGCCCGGTCTCTGTCCGGCGGCAACCTGCAGAAATTCGTGATCGGGCGCGAAGTGTTACAAAACCCCGACGTGCTGGTGGTGAACCAGCCCACTTGGGGTGTGGATGCGGCCGCAGCGGCCTCAATCCGACAGGCCATTCTGGATCTTGCAGCCAAGGGTACTGCCGTCATTTGCATCAGCCAGGATCTGGATGAGCTGATGGAGATCTCGGACAGTTTTGCCGCGTTGAATGAAGGACGCCTGAGCGCGCCACGCACGACCACAGGTCTGACCGTGGATGAGATCGGCCTGATGATGGGCGGCGCGCATGGCATGGAGGTGGCGCATGTGTAGACAAATTGACCGCCTCCGGCGGGAGTATTTTCAAAAAGATGAAGAACTTGGAGGGATGAGCAGGTGATTGTGTTGGAGAAACGGCCGCAGCCGTCCAAGGCGTGGTCTTATGCGACCCCTCTTGTGGCCGTGCTGGCAACGATGGTGTTTGGCGGGCTTTTGTTCGCTATTTTGGGCAAGAACCCGCTGCAGGCAATCGGCACCATCTTTTGGGAGCCATTGTTCGGTGAGTTTTCCTTTTACTACCGGCCGCAACTGCTGGTGAAAGGCGCGCCGCTGGTGCTGATCGCGATTGGCCTTTCGCTGGGTTTCCGGGCCGGCATCTGGAATATCGGTGCCGAGGGCCAGTATATCATGGGCGCCATATTCGGCGCTGCTGCGGGACTTGCGTTCTACCCATTGGAGGGCTGGTACATCTTCCCGATAATGGTCATCGCCGGTGCGTTTGGCGGCTGGCTGTGGGCGATGATCCCGGCCTTTTTGAAAGTGCGCTTTGGCACCAACGAAATCCTTGTTTCGCTGATGCTGGTCTATGTGGCCGAGCAGATGCTGGCCTCGGTTTCTCTTGGCCTGCTGAAGAATCCCGAAGGGTTCGGCTTTCCCGGCTCGCGCAACCTGCAATCCTATGAAAGCGCGCATAATGCCGAACTGATCGCGGGATCGGGGATGCACTGGGGTGTCGTGACCGCCTTGATCGCGGTGATCTTTGCCTATGTGCTGCTGAACCGTCACATGCTGGGTTTTCACATCCGCCTGACAGGTGAGGCTCCGCGCGCCGCGAAATTCGCCGGTGTAAACCCTGCTCGTCTGATCCTGTTCTGCCTGGGCCTGTCCGGCATGCTGGCCGGGCTGGCAGGCATGTTCGAAGTCTCCGGACCGGCCGGTGTCGTCAGCATCGATTTCAACGTAGGCTACGGCTTTACTGCGATCATCGTGGCCTTTCTGGGCCGCCTGCACCCGGTGGGCATCCTGCTGGCCGGTGGCCTGATGGCGCTGACGTATATTGGCGGCGAAATCGCCCAATCTCAGATGGGCCTGCCGGCCGCAGCCATTCAGGTGTTCCAGGGGATGCTTCTGTTCTTCCTGCTGGCTTTCGATCTTCTGACAAACTACCGCATCCGTGCGGCCCGTAGCGAGGTGGCGTGACCCATGGACCTTGGTGAAATCAATCCCGTACTTCTGATCGCCTCGCTGATGGTGGCCGCAACCCCCCTGCTTCTGGCCGCGATCGGAGAGCTTGTCGTCGAAAAGGCTGGCGTTCTGAACCTTGGCGTTGAAGGCATGATGATTGTTGGCGCGATCAGCGGTTTTGCAATCTCGGTCGAAACCGGCTCGCCTTGGCTGGGATTCATCGCGGCTGCCATCGGTGGCGCCGTTCTGTCCCTTCTGTTCGTCCTGCTGACGCAGGTGGCGCTGGCCAATCAGGTCGCCAGTGGCCTTGCGCTGACGCTGTTCGGTCTTGGGTTCAGTGCATTGATGGGGCAGAGCTATGTAGGGATCAAACCGCCCAGCATGGGCGACATCCATATCCCTGTGCTGAGCGATATCCCGGTCATTGGCCCGATCCTGTTCCAGCACGATCCGATCCTATATGTCGGGATCGCTCTGACGGCCGCCGTCTGGGCCACGCTGAAATACACTCGTGTTGGTCTGATCCTGCGCGCGGTGGGTGAAAACCACGATGCGGCGCACGCCCTGGGTTACAAGGTCATCAAGATCCGCATCATGGCGATCCTGTTCGGCGGAGCCTGTGCCGGACTTGGCGGCGCGTACATCAGCCTGATCCGTGTTCCGCAGTGGACCGAGGGCATGACCGCCGGTGTTGGCTGGATTGCTCTGGCTCTGGTCGTGTTCGCAAGCTGGAAGCCGTGGCGTGCATTGTTGGGTGCTTATTTGTTTGGCGGAATCACAGTGTTGCAGCTTAATCTGCAGGCAGCGGGCGTTGCCATTCCAGTCGAGTATCTGGCAATGTCGCCATACATCATCACGATCCTTGTGCTTGTGATCCTTTCGGCCGACAAGAGCAGCGCACCTGCCTCACTGGGCCGGACCTTCCATGCCTCGCACTAGACGGGGCCAACTGAACCAACTTGGGGAGTAACTACATGAAATTCAAAACACTTCTGACAAGCGCCGCCATGGCGCTGGGTCTGGCGACAAGCGCCATGGCCGAAGACAAAACCAAGGTCGGGTTTGTTTATGTCGGCCCCGTGGGCGACGGCGGCTGGACCTATGAACACAACAAGGGCCGTTTGGCCGTTGAGGAGCATTTCGGTGACAAGGTCGAAACCGTATTTGTTGAATCGGTGCCCGAAGGCCCTGACGCCGAACGTGTGATGACTCAGATGGCGCTGGAAGGTGCTGACCTGATCTTTACCACCTCGTTCGGCTACATGGACCCGACCATCAACGTGGCCAAGAAATTCCCGAACGTGAAGTTCGAGCACGCAACCGGCTACAAGACTGCCGACAACGTCTCGGTCTATTCGGCACGCTTTTATGAAGGCCGCGCCGTTCAGGGCCACATCGCAGGGAAAATGACCCAGTCGAACATCGTCGGTTACATCGGATCGTACCCGATCCCCGAAGTGATCCGCGGCATCAACTCAGCCTACATCCACGCCAAGAAGGTGAACCCGGATGTCGATTTCAAAATTGTCTGGGCCTACACTTGGTTCGACCCGGCGAAAGAGGCCGACGCGGCCACTGTTCTGATCGAACAGGGCGCGGACGTGATCCTGCAGCATACCGACTCGACCGCGCCGCAGGCGGCCGCGCAAGAGGCAGGCAATGTCATCACGTTCGGTCAGGCCTCGGACATGAGCGAATACGCCCCGAAACCGCGCGTATCCTCGATCATCGACAACTGGGCGCCTTACTACATCGCGCGCACCCAGGCCGTTATGGATGGATCGTGGGAAACCGTGAACACCTGGGACGGCATCAAGGAAGGCATGGTTGAGATTGGCGAAATCTCGGACGCAGTGCCTGCCGACGTGAAAGAGGAAGCGCTGGCCATGAAGGCAGCCATTGCTGACGGCAGCTACCACCCGTTCACCGGCCCGCTGAAAAAGCAGGACGGTAGCGACTGGCTGGCCGAAGGTGAAGTTGCCGATGACGGTACTCTGGCCGGTATGAACTTCTATGTCGAAGGTCTGGAAGGCGAGATTCCGCAGTAGACACCAAAAGATCGAACCATTGGGATTGGCCCTCGGGCCAACCCTTTTTTGTTTCCGTGGCAGCTACGGCACGGCAGATCGCCAGAATACAGCAGGATCTGTTATCAGTTGGCGACTGTTCCCCATCGCCCCAAGCAAAGCCCGACCCTTGCTGGCTGTCGTTCGCCAGCGAGCTTGCGGACCCTGGCGATTGGCTGGTTCCAGCCTTTTTGGACACCAAAGCCAACGTCGGAGACAACTCCTGAAAGGAACGCGGGCCGCTGCCGCAAGACCGGCCGTTGCGCGTTGACCGGCAAGCTGATTGCTCAGTGCCCGCTCAGAACCAGCGTGTTGACCGGCATCAGGATCAGTCGCAGGCGCAGGCCAGCCGCGTGGACGACACCGATCGTGTCGACGACATGCAGAAACGCAGCCTCCCAGAAACCCAGGTCTTCATGCTCGAGCCGCTCGTGGTTGTCTGTATAGACATTGGCCAGACAATTGCTGCCCGCCGGAATGTCGTCCGCCATGCCTTTGTACAGCGGTTCGAGATAGACAAGGATCGACCCCGGCACCGTATTGGTCTGCACATCACGCAATTCGTCCGAGGGGCGGATCTGACCCGAGGGGATCACGTCCTGCACCTCGACCACAACCATCGGGATCACCGTAAATGGCTTGGTCATGCAGCCAAGCTCTCCGATCATGCCGGGCTTGATGACCTGTGCTGACAGCTGATTGAAGGCCGCCTGGAACCGGTCATGACCGGACGAGGACGGAACCAGAATACCAGCCGGGCGCAGCAGCGGGCTGACATAGTCGCCGACCTGCAATCCGAACTGTTCGACCCGGCCCGTGACCCCGGCATTGATGACGGTTTTGTCCAGCTCGGTCAGGGCGGCGTCCAGTTGTGCATTGGCGCTGGCCAGTTGCGCGGGAATCAACTCTTCGATCTGCTGCACGACCGCAGCGCGCCGGGATTGGGCTGCTGTTACTTGGGCTTCACGCTCGGCCACCAGGTTTTCCAGGCGGTCGATTTCGGCCAGACGCACAGCGCTTGATCCTTCGTCGCGCAGGGTTGTATTGCGCTCAAGATCCTCCAGCGCCTGATCAAGCGCGGCCTTTGCGCCGGCAATCCCGGCTTCCGCCTCGGCCAGATCGGTTTGCGCGACTTTCAGCGAGGCCTGAACCTGCGCGATTTCGGCATGCGCCGCCTCGACCTGCGCGGTCTGGGTCAGATCCTCGATCCGGAAGATCGGTTGCCCGGCAGTGACCTGTTCGTTGTTACGAACGTAAACCTCGGACACACGCCCGCCCAGTTGCGGCAGGATGGTGACAGTGCGGAAATAGGACGCCGCCGTGCTGCTGGCGGGATGAAAATAAAACAGGGTGGTGATCACGGTCAGCGCCAGAATGGCACAGGTGGTCAGACCCCAGCGCAGTTCGTACCACATGGTGAACAGTGTGATCTCATGTCCGATCCGCTTGCCCTGAACATAGCGTCGAAACAGATAATCCGGCAGTACCGTGACCAGCGCACACATCAATGTCTCAAGCATGAATTAGTGCTCCTGCTGCGGTTCTTGTGCCGGTTGTGGCGCGGGTGGTTCCGGCGCGCGCTGCGGCGCCAGGGACCGGATGGCATCGGCAATTCCACGCAGGGGTGCAGCAAAATCCGGGAACTGAAACCCGGCCACAAGGATCGCCGCGACCCAGAACAGACCGTTATGAGTGAACAACGCCAGCAGCGCCAGAATACCCACCAGCTGAAATTGCGGATGGTTGGACTGGTGTGCAATTTTCTCGGGGATCGAATGCAGGGTGAAATATGCAACCCCAAGCAAAACAATCACGACAACAGTAAAAACCAGCATGAAAGTGAAAAGAAAATCGCTTCCGTCTGCCTGTGTCACGTAGGACGGAATATGTCCCGTGGCCATCGGGTGTAAATCTGCGGCGTTCACCCTGCCCTCCCTTTATCTGATTGCCCACTGTTTGAATGGGTTGAAGCGCAAATTCAAGCCTGCTTGAATGACCTGACCCCGCTTCACGGGTTGTGTTCCATAAACATCGATTCAGACGGGTAAAACGAGTTGATTGATTTTCTGATCATTGGCGGCGGCATCGCCGGTCTGAGCGCGGGCGCACGCCTGTCGCAATTTGGCTCTGTCACCGTGCTGGAAGCAGAAGACGCGCTGGGGTATCACGCTTCGGGTCGGTCGGCTGCCCTGTTCGAAGAAAGCTATGGGCCACCGTCGGTGGTCGCGTTGAACAGGGCCGGTGCGCAGTTCCTGCAATCTGACAACGGCGGTTATCTGACACCTCGGGGGATCATGCTGGTTGCGGCACCCCATCAGGCCGAAGAATTCAGGAAAGATGCCGAAAACCTTAGCGTGGCGCCAATTTCCACGGAAGACGCCTTGGCCCGTGTCCCGATCCTGGACCCGGACACGCTGGCATTCGCGGCAGTTGGTCATGCCGCGTTTGACATCGACACGGACCGGTTGTTGCAGGATTTTGCCCGAACCATACGAAAGAACGGCGGCCAAATTCTGACCAGGCGCAAGGTCAATGCAATCAGCAAACCCCGGCACTGGGAAATAAAGGCAGATCAGGTTTATCAAGCCCGGATGCTGGTCAATGCCGCTGGCGCTTGGGCTGATGAAATCGCGGAACTGGCCGGGATCGCACCGCTCGGCATCACGCCGTATCGCAGATCGATGGCCCGCATTCCTGCGCCGGGCGGATATGACGTGCGCGGCTGGCCCATGATGCTGGGTGCCGGCGACAGCTGGTATGCCAAGCCGGACGCGGGAAACCTTATCGTGTCCCCTAGCGAGGCTGATCCCGTCGCCCCCCACGATGCCTATGCCGATGACATGGTTCTGGCTGAAGGGTTGGCCCGGTATGAAGCGATGGTCACGGAACCCGTCAACCGGGTTTTGGCGAACTGGGCGGGATTGCGCAGCTTTACCCCGGACAGAACTCTGGTTCTGGGGCCTGATCCCGGCGACCCTTCGTTCGTCTGGTCCGTCGGTCAGGGCGGTTACGGGTTTCAAACCGCACCCGCTGCATCACGGCTTGTCGCGGATCTGACAACAGGCGCCGCCCCCGAACTGGATCAGGAAACAGTCGCCGCTGTGAGCCCGGCGAGGTTTTACGCATGACCCCTCGCAAATTGCCCTCGAACGCGAGCGTTGCGACGCCGGAGGACGGCGGAAAATTGGTTGCTCCGGCCGCGAGCCGGAACAGCGGTGTTCTTTGCGACCTGTTGCTTCAATGGGCACCGCGTTCAGGTTCCGCGCTTGAGATTGCCAGCGGCACAGGCCAGCATGTCAGTGCCTTTGCGACCGTCCTGCCCGAAGTCAATTGGCAACCGACCGAAGTTGATCCTGTTCGCCGCGCCAGCATCGACGCCTATACAACGGCTCTGGCCAATGTATCGAAGGCCGCGCATCTGGATGCCACAACCGAAGGCTGGCACAAGCAGTTTGCAGAGCTCGACCTTGTGGTCCTGATCAACCTGCTTCACCTTATCAGTTGGGACGAAACAAAGACGCTTCTGACGGAAATCGCCCGGGCGCTTTGCGTAAATGGGCGTTTTGTCCTTTATGGCCCGTTCAAGCGTTCCGGTATCCTGATCAGCGACGGCGACCAACGCTTTCACGACGCCCTTTTCCAGCAAGATCCTGAAATCGGGTACAAAAACGACGATGACATCGCCGAGTTCCTGGAAGAACAGGGATTGAGTGTTGTCGAAAGAGTGGAGTTGCCTGCAAATAATCTTGCCTTCATAGCGGGTAAACGCGGCAAATGATCAAGATCAAAGTCTGATGGTGATCTCCAATATATTCAGTTTTTGATATATAATGGAGAACATCAATGACCTGGACGACAAAACTGTCTGAAACCCGAAGCGGTTTGCGCAACCTGAATGGGGCGATTCCCGACACGGCGCGCGCCTTCGGCGCGTTGGGAAAGTCCGTCAAAGAAGGCGGTGCGTTAGACTACAAGATCAAGGAATTCATCGCGCTTGGGATGTCGATCGCCGTGCGCTGTGAACCCTGCATCTCATTGCACACAGAAGCCCTTGTGAAAGCCGGGGCTTCACGCGACGAAGTCTCGGACGTGCTTTCAATGGCCATCCAGATGGGCGGTGGACCATCCATGATGTACGCGGCCAAGGCATTGGAATGTTTCGACGAACTTTCCAATAAGTAACAATAAGTTACCCTATAAGCCCAGCGCAAAAGGCGGCGCACTTCAGGTGCACCGCCCGTGGTTCTTACTTAACCGTCCTTGCGGATGGTTTCGTTTTTCGGATCGTAGGGGCTGTCGCAGGTCACGACCGCATCCCACAGCTTGTCCTGAATTTTAACCTGCAGCTTGGTGCCTTCGACCGCCAGCTCGGGCTTCACATAGCCCATGCCGATGGATTTCTCAAAGGCCACCGAATATCCACCCGAGGTCAGACGACCCACGCGCTCACCTTCCGGCGTGTACAGCGCCTCGCGGCCCCACGGGTCGGCATCGTCCGGGCCGTCGATCAGCAGGGTGCAGCATTTCACGCGCACGCCGGTCTCTTCCAGCTTGGCCTTGCCGTAGAAGTCCTTGGACAGGTCGACAAAACGCGGCAGATCGGCTTCCAGCGGGGTTGCATCGCGGCCCAGTTCGGTGCCGAAGGCGCGATAGGATTTCTCCTGACGCAGCCAGTTCTGAGCGCGTGCACCGACCAGCTTCATACCGTGCTTCTCACCAGCTTTTTCCAGCAGGTCGAACAGGTAGTTCTGCATCTCGATCGGGTGGTGCAGTTCCCAGCCCAGCTCACCGGTATAGGCCACACGGATCGCGTTGACCGGGCACATACCCAATTCGATCTGACGGGCCGACAACCACGGGAAGCGCTTGTTGGACAGTGCGGTTTCCGGATCGGCGTCTTTGATGATCTCTTTCAGAACGTCACGCGACTTGGGTCCGGCGATGGCGAAGACGCCCCACTGGGTGGTCACGTCCTGAATCTCGATGTAACCGAACTCCTCCATCTTGTCCTCGGCCGCCTTGCGCAGATAGTCGGCGTCGTACTCGGTCCAGGCACCGGCAGAGACGATGTAGTAGTTATTCTCGCCATTGCGGACGATGGTGTATTCGGTGCGGGTGGTCCCGTGCGAGGTCAGCGCGTAGGTCAGGTTGATACGACCGACCTTGGGCAGCTTGTTGCAGGTGAACCAGTCCAGGAACTGGGTCGCACCGGGGCCTTTGACGACATGCTTGGTGAAGGCCGACGCGTCGATCAGGCCAACGCCTTCGCGGATCGCCTTGGCTTCTTCGACGGCATGTTGCCACCAGCCACCACGGCGGAACGAGCGGTTTTCCTTGTCGAAGTTGTCAGGTGCATCGACGGGGCCGAAATAGTTCGGGCGTTCCCACCCGTTGACCCATCCGAACTGTGCGCCACGTGCTTTCTGCCGATCATAGGCCGGAACGGTACGCAGCGGACGGCAGGCTTCACGCTCTTCATCCGGGTGGTGCAGGATGTAGACGTGCTCATAACACTCTTCGTTCTTGCGCGCCGCGAACTCGGTGGTCATCCAGTTCGACGAATAGCGTTTCGGGTCCAGCGAGGCCATGTCGATCTCAGCTTCGCCATCGACCATCATCTGAGCCAGATAATAGCCGGTGCCGCCCGCGGCGGTGATCCCGAACGAGAAACCTTCGGCCAGCCACATGTTGCGCAGGCCTGGTGCCGGACCAACCAGCGGGTTGCCGTCGGGGGTATAGCAGATCGGGCCGTTGAAGTCGTCCTTCAGGCCGGACTCGGCACAGGACGGCACACGCTCGGCCATTGCCATATACTGATCCGCGATCCGGTCCAGATCCAGCGGGAACAGGTCGGCACGGAAGCTGTCCGGCACGCCATGTTCAAAGCGCGCGGGTGCGCCGTGCTCATAGATACCCAGAATCCAGCCGCCACGCTCTTCACGCGCATAGGATTCGTTGTCCGCGTCGCGCACGACGGGGTGTTCCGGGTTGCCCGCCTCACGCCATTTGACCAGCTCGGGGTCCTTGTCCATGACGATGAAGGTGTGCTCAACCGGGATGGCAGGCATCTTGATGCCCAGCATCTTGGCAGTGCGCTGTGCGTGGTTGCCCGATGCGGTCACGACATGCTCGGCTGTGATCACGACCTTCTCGTCGCTTTCGACAAGGTTGCCACCCTTTTCCACCATTTTGGTGCAGGTGACTTCCCAATGGGTGCCGTTCCAGTGGAACGCGTCGGCCTGCATCTTGCGCACGATATCGACGCCACGCTGACGGGCCCCCTTGGCCATCGCCTGCGTTACGTCCGCAGGGTTAATATAGCCGTCTTCGGTGTGATAGATCGCGCCCTTCAGGTCCGAGGTCTCGATCAGCGGCCAGCGTTCCTTGATCTGCTCGGGTGTCAGCCACTCGTAGGCGACGTCGCAGGTTTCGGCTGTGGACGCATAGAGCATGTATTCATCCATACGCTCTTGCGTCTGCGCCATGCGCAGGTTGCCGACCACGGCAAAACCAGCGTTCAGACCGGTTTCCTCCTCGAGCGTCTTGTAGAAATCGACCGAGTATTTGTGGATGTGAGTTGTCGCATAAGACATGTTGAACAGCGGCAGCAGACCGGCGGCATGCCATGTCGATCCGGACGTCAATTCGTCCCGCTCGATCAGCATCACATCGTCCCAGCCCGCCTTGGCCAGATGATACGCTATCGAGGTGCCGACGGCGCCGCCGCCAACAACCAGTGCTTTGACTTGGGTTTTCATGTGCCCGCTCTCCGGAGTGAATCTGTTTGGCATGGTTTATGACGAATGGCGCATCTGATCGCAAAGTCCATCCGACGCAAAAACGGACAAAACCGACCTTAGTGCACGAACAACAGAAGTTCGGTCAGCTGAAGATCGTTGAATTTGAGTATTTGGGAAAAGATGAAGCGGCAGGGCCGCTCACAATATCTTGCCCGGGTTCATGATATTGTCCGGATCCAAAGCAGATTTGATTGCGGCCATGTAATCCAACGCGGCCCCAAGCTCTCGATGAAGGTAGGGTCGCTTGCCTTGCCCGATGCCATGTTCACCCGTGCAAGTTCCGTCCATTGAAATGGCCAGATCATTCAGCCAACCGACGAATTGTTCGGCATTGGACACCTCGGCTGTATTGTCCATGTCGATCAACAACAGAGTGTGGAAGTTGCCGTCCCCGACATGCCCCACCATCGGCGCGACCAGGCCCAGCTCGGCCGCTTTGGCCTGCGTGGCAGTCACACATTCGGAGAGACGCGAGATCGGGACGCAGACATCGGTCGAAATACCACTTGTGCCGGGTCGCAACTGCAGACACGCCCAGTACATGTCGTGGCGGGCCTGCCAAAGCCTGTTACGTTCTTCCGTGGTCGAGGTTGCGGCGAAATCGGTACCGCCAAACTCATCCGCGATGTGTCCGAAGGTTTCGGCCTGTTCGATGGCACCGGATTCGGACCCGTGAAACTCGAGCAACAAGAGCGGTGTTTCAGGGAGAGCCAGGCCGGAATAGGCATTGGCCGCCTTGACCGACAACTCGTCCAGCAATTCGATCCGGGCCACGGGGATGCCGTATTGGATCGTCATCATGACGGCCTGACAGGCCGCATCGACGGAGGGAAAGGAACACCGGGCTGAACTGATCGCCTCGGGGATGCCCTGAAGGCGCAGCGTCAGTTCGGTGATGATGCCCAAGGTGCCCTCGGCCCCGATCAGCAGTCGGGTCAGGTCATATCCGGCCGAGGATTTTTTGGCCCTGTGGCCAGTGCGAATGATCCGCCCATCCGGCATCACGGCCTCGAGGCTGAGTATATTGTCCTTCATCGTGCCGTAGCGGACGGCATTTGTGCCTGACGCGCGGGTCGCAGCCATCCCGCCCAGCGAGGCATTCGCCCCCGGGTCGATGGGAAAAAACAGGCCCTGATCCCGCAGATACGTATTCAGATCCTCACGCGTGACACCGGGTTGCACAAGACAGTCCAGATCACCGGCATTGACTGCCAGTATCTTGTTCATCTGGCTCAGATCAACGCAAACCCCACCTGCGGGCGCGTTCACGTGCCCTTCCAGCGAAGTGCCGGTTCCAAATGCAATCACCGGCACTTTGTGAAGGGCACAGGTGCTGACGATACCCGAGACTTCTGCGGTTGAGTGTGGAAAGACCACCGCGTCCGGCGGCTGGTTTTCTATCCAGGTCGTCGTATGCCCATGCTGCTCGCGGATGGCATCACCCGTTTGCAGCCGGTCCCCGAATGTCTGTTTCAGGATACCGATTGCGGTTGCAATCCCGTCCTCATTCCGGGGCAAAGCGTTTGCCTGCACCATGGTCTTTCCTTTCTGCCGCCCGGCTATTCACCCAGCGCGATACCTTCACGACGCGGGTCTGCGCCACCGCTCAGAACCTCTCCGATTTCGATGGCATGCAGGCCCGAGGTCAGATCCCGGGCATTCACTTCGAAACCCAGCTCGGTCAGGGCATCCAGGAAACCTTCTGCACCGGTGCCCAACTCGACATCATATGTCCCAAAGCGGTTGACCAGATGCGGCAGGGAAACGGCCTGCTGCACATCCATGCCCCAATCGGCCCAGGCGATGATCGATTTGGCGACATACCCGATGATGCGGCTGCCGCCGGGTGAACCTATGGCCAGCACCGGAGCACCGTCCTGCATGACGATGGTCGGGCTCATCGACGAGCGGGGGCGTTTGCCGGGTTCAAGCCGGTTGGCAATCGGGACGCCGTCCTTGTGCGTTCGGAACGAGAAATCCGTCAGTTCATTGTTCAGCAGGAAGCCGTTTGTCATCAGCCGCGAGCCAAAGCCGTTTTCGATTGTCGTCGTCATCGACAGCACATTCCCATACCGGTCAACGATCGAGATATGCGACGTCGACGGCAGCTCCAGAGAAATATCATCCGCCAGGTTCAGGGCGTGGTCGAACTCGGGCTTGCCGGGTGTTGCCTCGGTCAGGGTGCCTTCCTGGTTCAGCAGCGAACCGCGCTGGGAAAGATAGTCCGGGTCCACCAGACCGGCGGTCGGCACCGGGACGAAATCGCTGTCAGCCATGTAGCGACCGCGATCGGCAAATGCCAGTCTTGAGGCGTCACCGATCAATCGCCACGCTTCGGGGTTTTCCGGTCCCAGACCAGCCAGATCGTAGCCGTCCAGCATTCCCAGAATTTGCCCGACCGTCAGGGCACCTGATGATGGCGGGCCCATGCCGCAGACCTCATAGGCCCGGTAGGCCGCGCAAACCGGCGCGCGCTCGACCACCTGATAGAGCGCGAGGTCGACCCCGGACAACACACCCGGATTGCCCGGCGCCGAGCGAACTGTGTTCACGATGCCCGCAGCAATATCGCCACCGTAAAACCCGGCTGAGCCTTCACTTGCCAAAGTGCGAAGCGTTTCGGCATATGCCGGATTTGTCAGCCGCTGCCCCTGTTCCAAAGGTGCCCCACCGGGCAGGAAATATTCGGCCGTAGCAGGAAAACGCGCCAGACGCTCGGCGTCGTTCGCGACCAAAGCCGCCAGTCGAGGCGACACCAGAAATCCGTCATCGGCCAGCGCGATGCCGTCCTTGAACAACGAGGGCCATGAGCTGCGCCCCCAGCGCCGATGCGCTTCTTCGAGCAAGGCAGGCGTACCGGGCGTTCCCACAGAAAGGCCACCGACAACGGCATCGAAGAACTTCAGCGGCTCTCCGTTTTCGTCCTGAAACAGCGTGGGTCTTGCCGCGAGCGGTGCAGTTTCACGCCCGTCCAGCGTGGTCAGCTGACCGCTGGCCGCATCGTACCAGACCAGAAAGGCGCCACCGCCCAGACCTGACGATTGCGGCTCGACCAATCCCAGAACAACCTGAACGGCAACCATCGCGTCCGCCGCCGTGCCCCCGTCGCGCAGCACCCGCGCGCCCGCCTCGACCGCAAGCGGGTTGGCGGCGGCCACCATCCAGTCTTGCGCTTCAACCGGGGCCCCAGCCATCTTCGCTTCAAGCGCTGCGATCACCTCAGCGGTCAGCGCCTGCGCCTCACCTTCGGTCGCCGCCTCGGGCGACACCGCGTCCGCAGTTTCCTGAGCGAATACCGAAGTGGTCGAGACAGCCACAGACAGAAGCAGTCCTGAAATCATTCCACGTTTCATAGTGTCCTCTCAATCTAATAATGATGAAATACACGATCGCCCCGGCATTTCCGACCGGGGCGTCATTTTGTCAAAGCATTGATGGCACCACCTGATCCGGTGGGCGATGCCCGTCCTCGAAAGTTTTGATATTGATGATAACCTTCTCGCCCATCTCAATCCGCCCCTCCAGCGTGGCGGACCCCATGTGCGGCAACAGGACAACGTTGGGCAGTTGCCTCAGGCGCGGGTTGACGTCGGTACCGTGTTCGTAGACATCCAACCCTGCCCCCGCGATTTCGCCTGACCGGATCATGCGGGTCAGCGCATTTTCATCGACCACTTCACCCCGCGACGTGTTCACAAGAACGGCCGACGGTTTCATCAGCTTCAGACGACGTGCGTTCATCAGATGAAAACTTGACGGGGTCGACGGGCAGTTGACCGAGATGACATCCATCCGCGATACCATCTGGTCCAGGCTCTCCCAATAGGTCGCTTCAAGTTCTTCTTCGATCTCGGGGCGCAGCCTGCGGCGGTTGTGGTAATGCACCTGCATTCCGAACGCGGCGGCACGGCGCGCGACAGCCTGACCGATCCGGCCCATGCCGAGGATGCCAAGCCGGCGACCGCCGATCCGCCCTCCAAGGAATGCCGTGGGCGCCCATCCCGTCCAATCGCCCTTTTGCATGATCGCCAGCCCCTCGGGGATACGGCGTGTGACGGCCAATATCAGCGCCATTGTCATATCCGCGGTATCATCGGTCAGAACACCGGGTGTGTTCGAGACCAGTATCCCACGCTGCCGCGCGGTCGCGACATCGATATTGTCGACGCCGGCGCCATAATTCGCGATTAGCCGCAGGTTTTCACCCGCCTGCCCCAGCAGTCCGCCGTCAATGGTATCCGTGACCGTCGGGACAAGGACATCCGCCTCTTTCACGGCCGCGACAAGCTCGTCGCGGGTCATGGGTGTATCATCGTCCCGCAGGCGCACATCAAACAGCTCGCTCAATCGGGTTTCCACTGCCTCTGGCAACCGTCGCGTAACGACAACACTCAGACGTTCTCTTGGCACTTTCGCCCTCCCACTGCTTTGCAAACGTGCGCGCGCCATGTCATCGTGGCGCAGGATAAGGCGGGGCACAAGAACCCCACGGCCATTGAGTCGACCTTTTTTCGAAACCCGTTGAACAGGTATAAGAGCAGGCATTCGGTGAGTGGTTTTCTATCGGTAAAACGCCCGGTTCTGGCGATCCTGTCTGTATTTCTGATCGTGTTCGGCACATTGGCGGCCAGCGCGCAGGACAAACGCGGCCCCGTCACCAACCTACCGTTGCCACGTTATGTGTCGATGAAAGCCGCTGAAGGGAATGTGCGCCGCGGGCCATCGCTGACCCATCGAATCGATTGGGTGTTCAAACGGCGCGGGATGCCGTTGCAGATCACTGCCGAATACGGAAACTGGCGCAAGGTTCAGGATCGCGACGGCGCCGGAGGTTGGGTCCACTACGCCCTGTTGTCAGGCGTACGGACCGTTCTGATCGAAAGCGACATGCTGCCGGTCTATTCCAGTCCCGACCCTGCCTCACAGGTCAGCGCTCATTTCGAAGCGGGCGTCGTGGCCCGCCTTGGAACCTGCACGGTTGACTGGTGCCGCGTCTCAGCCGGTGGCTATCGCGGCTGGACGCTGAAAGGTAACCTGTGGGGCGTTGATCCTGCAGAAATCCGGGAATAGCCCTTTCGCCGGCGTCTATTCCGGGTCGCCAACGCCGCGAGCGCCAAGCTCCTGATCCAGCATCAAAAGGTGCCAGCGATCACCGTTGGCGGCCTTTGCCTTGTCCAGCACCTGACCTATCAGATCCTCTTCCTCGATCTGCTCGTCCAGAAACCAGTTCAACATGTTCTGGGTGCTGAACTCCCTGACTTCCTGCGCCAGTTCGAACAACGCATTGATCTGACCTGTTACAGTCTTCTCCTGCGCCAGCGCTGCTTCCAACACATCAACCGGCGAGCCAAAATCCACCTTGGGTTTGGCAATCCCGTCAATCTCTATCCGCCCCCCGCGCTTGGCCAGAAACTCGAAGATACGCATAGCGTGTGCGTTTTCCTCTGCCGACTGGCTTTTGAACCACTGTGCAAAGCCCGGCAGATCCTGGGATTCGAAATAAGCGGCCATCGCAAGATAGGAATACGAGGCGTGAAGCTCATTGTTGATCTGACGGTTCAGGGCGTCTGAAACTTTGGAATTCAATTGCATTTCTGAGCCTCCTTGGCACGTGTCTTGCGGATGTCCGAAAGCTAATCCCTGAAATCCCCATTTTCAATGCGATTTCCATTTTTTATTATTTATTTCATTATCTTAATTGACACTTTTCGCAACTGGAATTCAATTGCAGCTGGCCTGCGGCAAAACAAGGAATCCGCCGTACCTGTCGCTCCCAATCCTTTACTGGGGCTGGCAATTCACGCCGTCCCGGCTACTGTTGCGGCGAGACAAGAAGGGATGACCATGAAAGCCGTCACTTATCGCGCCTTTGGTTCCGCAGGCGACGTTCTGAAAGTACAGGATGTGCCCTCGACCCCTCCGGGGGTCGGAGAAGTCACAGTTGATCTGGCGTTTTCAGGTGCCAATCCTTCGGATGTCAAAGCCCGCGCCGGAAGCAGACCCGGCGTGACCAAGCCGCCATTCCCAGTGATCATCCCGCACAGCGACGGGTCGGGGGTTGTCGCGGCGGTTGGCGAGGGAGTCCCAACCTCAAGGATCGGTCAACGCGTCTGGCTCTGGAACGGCCAGTGGCAGCGGCCGTTTGGCACAGCCGCCACTAAGATCACGCTGCCGGCCGAGCAAGCCGTGCCACTGCCCGATTCCGTGTCTTTCGAAACCGGATCCGTATTGGGCATTCCGGGCCTGACAGCATGCCACGCCGTATTCTCCGGCGGAGACATCGCAGGGCAAAGCCTGCTGGTTCACGGCGGCGCTGGCACGGTCGGCCATCTGGCCGTTCAACTGGCAAAGTGGGGCGGCGCCGATGTCATCGCCACGTCCGGTCCGGGCAGTTTCGAAAGGGTTTTGCAGGCCGGAGCAGCTGCGGTTCTGGACTACAATGCCCCGGACCTCGCGGATCAAATTCTGCAAGCCAACAACGGGCGCCCGATCGCCCGAATCGTCGATGTCGAATTTGGCCGGAACGTCGAGACGAACACGGCAGTCATCGCTGAAAACGGACGGATCAACACTTTTGGGTCCGCCAAGGAAATGCTTCCCGTTCTGCCCTTCTACCCCCTGATGTTCAAAGCGGTCACGCTGGAGACCATCCTGGTTTACCTATTACCCATGGCCGCCCGTTCTGCAGCAATCGAAAAACTCCATGCCGCACTTGAGGCAGGTGCCTTAAATTGCCCAATCCAACAGGTATTTTCTATGGACGAGTGCCCGGCGGCGCACGAATTGGTCGCGGCCGGACATCGCGCCGGGGCGGTCTTGATTGAAACAAAATAAAGGCTTGAAAAAATTTCTGGGGCAACCGAGATTTTTGCAGGAAAGCCCTTGAACACCGCCACCAACAATCGTAGATAGCCGCTCACCGTTGGGGTGTAGCCAAGTGGTAAGGCAGCGGTTTTTGGTACCGTGTATCGTAGGTTCGAATCCTACCACCCCAGCCAGTCTTTCAAGACATCGATACTTCGACACCCGTGGCACCCGTTTGCTACGGAAAATGCCCC